>NZ_AQPL01000245.1:0-11921 GCF_000395345.1 Cupriavidus sp. WS
TTTGACTTTGACTTTGACTTTAACGTTAAGCAGCCGACTTCGAAGCCAAATCCCTTGAAGCCGAAGTCAAAGCCGACTCTAAAGAAATCAAATACCCCCCCAATCCTATTCCCCTCCCGGCACCGGATACTTCCCCGCATTCACCACCATCTTCGCCTTCACCGCCGCATCCAGATCCACCCCCAACACATTCAGCAACTGCGACAGATAAATCGCAATATCCGCCAGCTCCTGCTCCACATGCTCCCGCTCGTCGGTCGCCATGATCCCGCGCGATTCCTCCTCGGTCTTCCACTGGAAAATCTCCACCAGCTCGGCCGCTTCCACGCTCAGCGCCATCGCCAGGTTCTTGGGGCTGTGGTATTTCCCCCAGCCGCGGGCTTCGCCGAATTCGTGCGCGGCGCGCTGGAGGTTCTTGGTGTCGATCAGGGTCATGATGGTCTGCGATGCAATGGAACGAACGCTATTGAACCACGGTGCCGCGCTTAGCATGGCTTCTGCGCAAGCCGTGCGCAGATCCGCTACGATAGCGCCTCCCGAAAAAATAAAACAGGCGACAAGTTCAGATGGCGACCTCGGCAAACTGGCCACGGCTCGAAAGCGATATCCTGTCCTGCATGCCTCCCCAGGCGGAGGCGCGCATCTTCTCCGGGGAGCTGCTGTCCCGCGTGCAGGCGAAGTATGGCGAGCAGGCGCCGGGGCGCGACACCGTGATCCGCGCGCTGGACCGCCTGTGCGAGGAAGGCCTGGTCGGCAAGGAAGGGCGCTCGCGCGACAAGAAATGGTGGCGCACCGGCAAGAAGGCGGTCTCGGGCACGGCGCGCCGGCCGCCGCTGGAGCTGGCCATCGCGCTGCTCACGCTGCAGCGGCATGCGCCCAATCATCTCCCGAGCCACGTCATCAGCCAGCTCGAGGATTATTTCGTCGGCGCCGCCAGGGTGCTGCAGGAAAGCCCGGTGGACCCGGCGCTGGCCACCGCGCGCGCGTGGGCGGCCAAGACGGTGCGCATCGACGCCGGTTATCCGCTGCGCTCGCCGCCGATCCGCGAGGACATCCTCAACGCCGTGCGGCGCGCGCTCTATGCCACCCAGGTCCTGTCGGTCTGCTACCGCAATTCCCGGCTCGACAGCGAGGAGCCTGCCGCGTTCAACGTGGTGCCGCTGGCGCTGGTCGAGCGCGGGCCGGTGCTTTACCTGGTGGCGAGCCGCGAGCGCAGCGACGGCAGCTTCAAGCGCTACCAGCTGCGGCTGGACCGCTTCGTCCAGGCCACCTGCACCGAGGTGGCCGGCAGGGCCGACCCGGACTTCGACCTGGACGCCTACGTCCTGCACAACCAGTTCTTCTCGTTCTTCCCCGAGGCGCCGGTGCGCGTGGAACTGCGCGTCAGGGAAGACGGCGAGATCAAGAACCTGTTCCGCGAGCAGAAGCTGGCCGACGACCAGGAGATCGTCGAGGAGGAGGGCGGCTTCCGCCTCACCGCCACGGTCATTCCCTCGGTCGAATTCCGCAACCTGCTGATGGAGCGCTCGGCCCGCGTCGAGATCCTGTCGCCGGCGCATCTGCGCAGGGAGATCGCCGGGAACCTGTCGCAGGCGTGCCGCGCCTACGCGGACGCGCTCGCATCGGGGGCGCCGGAGGCGTCGGGGACATAGGGCGTCATAGCGCCGGCACGCACGGCGCCGGCCACGGATAGGCGATGGTGATGTCGGCCGCGAGGTCGAGCGAGCCGGTGTCGCGCCGGTGCGCGCGGATGCGCTGCAGCAGGTTCGGGTTGAACGAGTCCACGTGGTCCATCACGTGCGTCTGCGCGGCCACCAGCAGGCGCGCGGGCATCGAGTACGAGCGTTCGACCGCCGTCCACAGGACCGAGACGATGCGCCGGGACAGGGCCTCGCGGTCCTGCTCCTGCTCGCGCGCCAGCACGCACAGCGCGTTCATCGACGCCAGCTCGTGAAACCCCGTGCGCCGGCCCGCGCCGGGCGCCAGCAGCGGCTCGATGGCGGTGCGCGCGAGGATGTCCAGCGCCGCGGCCAGGCTGCGCTCGCCGGCCAGCACCCAGCAGCCGTCGCGCTCGGGCGGCAGGTGCTGGGCCGAGCCCAGCACCAGGGCGATCTCGCTGGTGCCGCGCCGGCGCGCGCGGCGCATGGCGTCGACCGGGCCCATCGCGTTCCAGCGCGCGCCGCCGAACACGCCGCTTAGGCGCGTGGCATCCACGAGGTGGATGACCAGGTCGGGCCGCGGCCGGGCCTGCTCGTCCAGCGTCCACGCCAGCCGGCCCTCCAGCGACGGCAGGTCGAGCAGCAGGCCCGCGGCCTCCTGCTCGGAGAAGCCCCAGCGGCGCAGCAGCACGCGCTGCGGCCGGGCCTGCGAGGTGGCGATGGCGGTGCCGGAAACGGTTCCGGGAATCGTGACGAATTGCATGGCTTGCCCTCCTGTTCTGCCGAGGAGTGCAGTGTCGCCACGCATCTGCGCATCCGGTGCGCAGATGCGGCACCGGCATGCAATCTGTCGCGGGAGGCGGGCAACGGGACGCCGTGCCCGCTCTCCCCAGCCTCTCCCGCGCCCCTCCCGCGCCGCCCCGGAGAACCTACAGCCGGTCGTACAGCAAACCCGCCGCGCGCTCGGACAGCACCAGCACCAGCTTCATCGTCGCCCGCGTCGCGCCGACGAACAGCCGGCGGATCTCCTTCTCGCCGAGCGTCTCGAAATCGATCTCGGCGAACACGATGGCGGGCGCGGACTGTCCCTTGAAGCGGAACACCGATTCCGCCAGCACGTCGCCCTGCGAGTAGACCGGCTGGCCCTGCGCGTCGTAGGCGCCGGTAAACGAGCGCAGCCGGTTCGGGCCGAGCTGGTCGTAGCCGAGCAGGCGGGAATTGTCGCGCCCGCGGTAGCTCAGCAGCACCACGTCCTCCTGCCGGAAGCCGTCGGAGTAGCACAGGCGCAGGCCGTCCTTGACGCGGTCGAGCAGCTCATGGTCCCGGTACACCAGGAACTCCACCTCCGCCGCGGCGATCGGCGCGGTGGCCTCGATCTCCACCTCGGGCGGCAGCAGCGGCTGCAGCAGCTTCACCACCGGGCGCGGGCTGCGGAAGTTGCTGCGCGCGCGCAGGCGCACCCAGCCCGGCAGCTCGGCCGGCGGGTGGCCGTACAGGTTCTGCATCGGGTCTTCCAGCCACAGCGCGCGCGCCGCCGGGCCCGCGTGCCGCAGCACGAGGTCGCGCCAGTGCGGCGCGAAGTCCTGGCCTTCGTCCACGATCAGCGTGTCGAAGACGAATTCGCCGGGCACCGCGAGCCGCGCCACGTCGTCCACCAGCTTCGTGAACGCATCGGGCTGCGTGAAGTCCGGCACGCCGCCGTGATGGCGCAGCAGCGCTTCGCACAGCATGTGGAACGTGCAGGCCAGCCCGCCCGGCGGCGCGATGCGCGCGAAGTGGTCGGCCAGCGGGCGGTTGAAGCAGACGTAGAGCGGGCGCCGCCCGCGCGCGATCGCGTCGCGGTACTCGGCCAGCGCGAGCTGGGTCTTGCCCGAGCCCGCGGTGCCGGTCACGCGCAGGCGGAACGGCTCGATGTCGAGCTGCCGCGCCCAGTGCGACAGGCCGCCGGACACGCGCGTCACCAGCGTGCGCGCCTGGCCGATCAGCGCGCTGACGTCGGTGTCGAGCTCGATGGTGTCGCACAGGAAGCGATGGATCCGCTCGGCCACCGGCGCGTCCTCGCCCGGCGGCAGGATCGCCCGGATGATGGCGCACAGCTGCGCGCGCCGGCCCGCGTCGACGATGCGCTGCGGCGACAGCCCCGCCGTGACCGGATTGCGCACCGTGTAGTCCGGGCAGTACAGCAGGTGCTCGATGAACACCGGCTGGCCGCCCAGGCTGCGCATCAGCTTGCCGCGCAGGCCGTCCGCGGTGCGGCCCATCTGCACCGAGACCACGCGCGAGCGCGTGCCGTAGTGCTTGACCAGCCCCTCGGGCGTCTCGTCGAGGAAGCCGCTCTTCTGCTCGATGATGAGCAGCTGCCCCGCGCGGTTCACCACCACGAAATCGATCTCGCCGTAGATGGCGTGCACGTGCGCCACGTTGGTCCAGTGCACCGAGTGGTAGACCGTATAGCCGTCCGGCAGCCCGGCCGCCAGCACCGCGAGCGTCTCCAGCTCGCGCTGGGCGGGGCCGCTGGCCTCCAGGGTTTCCCAGCCGTCGGGAATGATGCGCGCCACGGGAATGCTCCGTCGTCTCTTGGAAAGAGCACGAGAATACCCGAGCGGCCGCCACGCAGCCATCGCGGCGTGCGGCACAATGGCGGCACGATGGCAGCACAAAGGCGGCGTCCCCCGCCGGCACGACAAGACAGAAAGACCATGCGCTTATTATCGAAATCCAAACTGATGGCCTTCCGGCAATGCCCGAAGCGGCTCTGGCTGGAAATCCACCGCCCGGCGCTGCGCAGCGATTCGGCCGCGACCGAGGCAAGCTTCGCGATCGGGCACCAGGTCGGCGAGATCGCGCGCCGGCTCTATGACCCGCGCGGCACCGGCGCGCTGGTGGATGCGCAGGCGGAAGGCTTCGAGGCCGCCTTCGCGCGCAGCCAGGACCTGCTCGGCAGCGCGGCGCCGGTGTTCGAGGCGGGCTTTCGCGCCGAGGGCGCGCTGGCGTTCGCCGACGTCATGCTGCCGGACGGCGCCGGCGCGGCGCGCACCTGGCGCATGGTCGAGGTCAAGTCATCCACCAGCGTGAAGGACTACCACCTCGACGACACCGCCGTGCAGGCCTTCGTGGCCACGCGCGCGGGCGTGCCGCTCAGCGGCATCGCGCTGGCGCACATCGACAGCCAGTGGGTCTATCCGGGCGGCGGCGACTACCGCGGCCTGCTGGCCGAGGCCGACGTCTCCGAACAGGCCTTCGCGCGCGCCGGCGAGGTCCAGGGCTGGATCGCGCAGGCGCAGGCCGTCGCCGCGCAGGCCGGCGAGCCGGAGCAGGCCACCGGCCGGCACTGCGCCACGCCCTACGAATGCGGCTTCCTCGACCATTGCCGCGGCCAGGAGCCGGCGGCGCAGTATCCGGTGCGGTGGCTGCCCCGCATCCAGGCCAGGGCGCTCAAGGCGC
Organism: Cupriavidus sp. WS; assembly: GCF_000395345.1. NCBI lineage: Bacteria > Pseudomonadati > Pseudomonadota > Betaproteobacteria > Burkholderiales > Burkholderiaceae > Cupriavidus > Cupriavidus sp. WS. The sequence continues at coordinate 5,103 of NZ_AQPL01000245.1, forward strand.
TGATCGAAGAGGACGGCGTGGCCGACATGCGCGACGTGCCGGACCGCCTGCTCAACGACCGGCAGCGCCGCGTGAAGGCGCACACGCTGTCCGGCGAGGTCTTCTTCGACGCCGCCGGCGCCGCGGCCGAGCTCGCCGCGCACAAGCTGCCGGCCTTTTTCCTGGACTTCGAGACGATCCAGTTCGCGGTGCCGGTCTGGCCCGGCACGCGGCCGTACCAGCAGCTGCCGTTCCAGTTCAGCCTGCACCGGCTGTCGCGCACGGGCAAGCTGGAGCACCGGTCGTTCCTCGACCTGTCCGGCGACGATCCCTCGCTCGCGTTCGCGCGGGCGCTGGTGGCCGGCTGCGGGCAGGCCGGCCCGGTCTTCGTCTACAACGCCGCCTTCGAGACCGCGCGCATGCGCGAGCTCGCCGCGCGCTTTGCGGCGCTGGAAGCGCCGCTGCTGGCCATCTGCGCGCGCGTGGTGGACCTGCTCCCGGTTGCCCAGCAGCACTACTACCACCCGGACCAGCAGGGCAGCTGGAGCATCAAGAAGGTGCTGCCGGCCATCGCGCCCGACCTGCGCTACGACGCGCTGGACGGCGTGCAGGACGGCGGCATGGCCATGAGCGCCTACCAGGAAGCCATCGCGCCCGGCACCGCGCCCGCGCGCAAGGCGCAGATCGAGCGGCAGCTCACGGACTACTGCGGCCTCGACACGCTGGCCATGATCCGGCTCTGGCGGTTCTTCACGGGCCGCGGCGACACGGCGGGCTAGGGCGCGCCGGCCACGCTCATCGCGCTCATCGCGCTCACCGCATTCACAGGCGGCCGAGCAGCGCCGGCATCTGCGCGACCAGGTACAGCACCGCGCCGATCAGCCCGCCCACCAGCGTGCCGTTCATGCGGATGTACTGCAGGTCGCGCCCCACGCTGAGCTCGATCTGGCGCGCCATCTCGCGCGCGTCCCAGCCGCGCACGGTGCTGCTGATATGGCGCGTGACGAATTCCGCGAAGTCCGGCGCCATGCCGCGCGCGGCTTCGCGCAGATGGTCGTTGAGCGAGGCGCGCAGCGACGGGCTGCGCGCCAGCTCGGCGCCGATCCAGTGGCCGGCTTCCATGACCTTGCGGTGGACCACGGAATCCGCGCGCGCGAGGTCCTGCTTGAGCCAGCCGCGCCAGTCCGCCCACAGGCCGCCGAGATAGGCGTTGAGCGCGCTGTCGCCCTGGAGCTGCTGCCGGATCCGGTCGGCCCGGGCGTGAAAGGCCGGGTCGTCCTTGAGGCGCGCGATCAGCGTGGCCACGGCGTCGTCGAACGCGCGGCGCAACTGGTGCGTGGTGTCCGCCTCCACCTGCCCCAGCACGCGGCCCAGCGCCGCGGCGACGAGGTCGGCGCCGTTGCTGCCGATCCACTCCGTGGGCAGGATCCGCTCCTTCTTCGGATGCTCGCTCTTGAGCCACTCCACGATGCGCTCGGCGATGAACGCGCGCGTGCCGGGCTCGTTGAGCAACCGGATCAGCTGCGCCAGCGAGGCGTCGAGCAGCGCCTGGTGGCGGCCGTTCTCGGTCAGGCTCTCGAGGATGGTGGCGGCCGAGCGCGACAGGTCCACCTTGCCGATCATGGCGTGCGCCGCGTGGCGGATCGCGGCCTGGATGTCCCGCTCGTCCATCAGGTCCAGCGCGGTGCCGGCCACCTTCGCCACCACGTCGCCGATCTCGCGCGTGTTGCCGGGCGCGGCCAGCCATTGCGCCACTGCCTGCGCGGGATTGTGCCGGTCGATCAGCGCGACCACCGACGGCACGTCGAGGAACTTGTCGCGCACGAAGGCGGCGAGGCCGTCGGCGATGTCGTCCTTCTTGCGCGCGACGATGTTGGTGTGCCCGGCCAGCCCCGGCAGCGGAATGCGGCGGAACAGCGCCGCCACCGCGAACCAGTCGGCCAGCCCGCCGACCATCGCGGCCTCCGACGCGGCGCGCACCCAGCCGGCGGCGAAGCCGTGCGGCACGAACAGGGTGGCGATGAAGACCGCGAAGGCGAACAGCAGGAATGCCAGCGCCTTGCGCTTGGCGATGCGGAGTTCAGTGTCTTGCTGCATGCGTGGCGAGGTAGTCAAAACGTGGATGGAGGATAACTTGCCCGGAACGGGCCGGGACAGTCTGTCCGCGTATCTGCGCACGCGATGCGCAGATACGCGGACAGACTTCCGCGAAGCCGGCGCGATCCCCCCGAAAGCAGGACTCCATTTTTGCGGGCCGCTGCCGATAGTAGGTCACTTGACGTTCGCATCGCGCCCCGGCGGCAGAACCGGGGCCGGCGCGGGCGGCGCGGGCGGGCCACGCCCGGATGCCGCGCAATACATGGGGAACACGCTTTGAACGAGAACACCACCGGGGGCGGGCGACTGGCGGCGCCCGAACGCGGCCCCCGCCCGGGCGCGCCGGACGACGGCGCGCGCTTCGCCGCGCGCGCGCCGCGCTTCCGGCTCGGCGCCGACGTCATCCTGTCCGACGCCACGGCGCTGCGCCTTGCCGAATGCCTGACCAAGCTGCGCCACCGCAAGACCATCTACGTCGACTGGGACTTCGGCGCCGTGGACCCGCTCGGCCTGAGCACCATCCTCAACTTCTACGGCCCGCCCGGCACCGGCAAGACGCTCGCGGCCGAGGCCCTGGCGGGCACGCTGGACCTGCCGTTCATGTCGCTGGGCATCGCCGAGCTGGAAAGCAAGTTCATGGGCGAGACCGCGAAGAACATCCAGGCCGCGTTCGACGCCGCGCGTGCGGCCGGCGCGCTGCTGTTCTTCGACGAGGCCGACACCCTGCTCGGCAAGCGCCTGTCCTCGGTGACGCAGGGCGTGGACAACGAAGTCAACGCCATGCGCTCCACGCTGCTGATCGAACTGGAGCGCTTCGACGGCGTGGCGGTCTTCGCCACCAACTTCGCCAAGAACTACGACGAGGCGTTCCGCAGCCGCATCGGCTATCACGTGCACTTCGACCTGCCCGACCTCGACGCGCGCCAGCGCCTGTGGTCGCGCATGCTGGTCGCGGGCATCCCGCTGCGGGACCCGCGCGAGCCCCTGCTGGCGCGCTGCGCCGCGCTCAGCGACGGCTTCTCCGGCCGCGAGATCCGCACCTGCATGCGGCTGGCGCTGCCCAAGGCGCTGCACGAGGCCGAGCGGCACGGCCAGCCGCCCGGCCTGGCGCTGGCGCACCTCGAAGCCGCCATCGGCGAGGTGCGCAAGGCCGGCGACGAGGTAGCCAGTTCACCGGAACACGGCCGCGGGCCCGCGGCCGACTCCGCAACGACCCGGCGGCTGCTGGGCGTCGACTAACAGGAAAAGAGGGAATCATGGGGCTGTTTTCATTTGCAAGATCGGTCGGGAGCGCCTTCGTCTCGGCCGCCAGGAGCGTCTACGACACGGCGCGGAACATCGCCGTGAAGGCCATCGACTGGCTGGCCGACGAGGCCGAGACCTTCGTGGGCACGGTCAAGGAAACCTGGCGCAAGGTGCGCCCGGTGCTGCAGCGGATCAAGCCGTACTTCGCGGTGGCGGCGACCGCGGCGAAGAATGCGGGCTTCCCCTGGCTCAGCGCCGCCATCGTGGCGGTCGACACCGCGCTGACCGCGCTGATGAAGCTCGAGAACAGCCCGGTCCTGCAAAAGCTGGAGAAAGCCATCAACTGGGCGATCCAGCGCGCGCGCGAGCTGCGCAAGAAGATGAACACCGAGGAAGAGGCGCAGGCCCGCCGGCACAAGAAGACCTTCGAGGAAGCGCGCTCGCGCCTGCCCGAGGCGGCGCGGCACGGGCTCGACCTCGCCGCGCTGGTCAACGACTACGTGCTGGCCACCGCCGGCGTCGACAACCTGCTCGAAGCGGGCGAGCTGCAGAGCTTCGACCACTACCTGCGCCTGCGCGCCACGCAGAAGCTGCTCAGGTCCGCCGAGCACAAGCTGGAGAAAGCGCGCGACATCGCCGACATCTCGGCCGACGACGTCTTCCTCGTCAAGGTCGCGTCGGACCTGATCGCGCCCGAGCCGACGCTGTCGGCGGCCGACACCGACAGGCTCGACGCCATCATCGCCGCGCGCCACGGCAAGAAGCTGCTGCCGTTCGTGTTCGAGGAACTGACCAAGGCCTGGGACGTCGCCCTGCAGGCCGACGAGAAGCAGTGGCAGGCGGACAACCAGCGCCTGGCCAGGGAGCAGGTGCTGCTGCGCCGCCTGGAGACCGCCCGGAAGCTCGGCGATCTCGCGCCCGACGAGGCCGCCATGCTGGCCGAGCTCCAGTCCACCGTGCCCGCGCTCAAGGCGCAGGCCGACAGCCTGGCCAAGCGCAACCGCGAGCGGCGCAACTACGTCTACGCCAGCGAAGGCTTCATGCAGATGCTGGAGAAGAGCGAGGAGCAACTCGCCAGCGAGGACCGCGCCTACCTGCTGCGCCAGGGCAGCGAGGTCGGGACGATCCTGATCGACTGCGCGCAGAACGGCAAGGCCTGGGAGGCACTGAACGAAGACCAGCAGATGCTGATCATCGACTTCGCCAACATCTTCGAGGAAGAGTGCCGCGCGCGCAGCGGCGAACTGGAGGTCGAGAGCCGTGCTTGAACAGATCCTGCACTTCATCCTGCCGCAGGTCCTCCCGCCGGAGTGGCTGCAGATCGGCTTTTTCACCGTCATCTTCGTGGCGGTGATCCATGCATGGCGCGGCGTGCGCCGGCATGCGACGCCCGACAACTGGGCGAGGAACTGGCACCGCGAGGTCGACGGCAAGGCGGGAAATGAAACGGGCAATGAAGCGGGCAGCGACGCCGGCCAGCTGGACGTCGAGCACGGCTCCGTCAACGACCTCAGCGCCGCCGTGGCGACGCCGCAGGAAAAGCTCGCCGACATCCTGCCCGGCATGCTGCTGATCGTGGGCCTGCTCGGGACGTTCGTCGGCCTGGGCCTGGCGCTCGACAAGGCGTCCGTGATCCTGTCGCAGGCCACCGGCAGCGGCGGCATGGACAGCATGATGGACAACCTGATGTCGATGATGCACGGCCTCGGTTCCAAGTTCAAGACGTCGACCTGGGGCATCCTGGCGTTCCTGACGCTGAAGATCTATTGCAGCCGCAACGGCTTCGAGGAGCGCCGCCTGAACTGGTGCATCGGCAAGATGAAGACCGAGGTGGACCGCCGGCGCAAGGAGGCCCGCGAGCTGCAGGTCGCGGACAACCGGCAGCTGGTCGACGCCATCGGCGCGCTGGGCGCCGTGCTGCGTGACAACGCCGCGCAGCAGGCGCAGGACGGCGCGCAGCGCCACGCGCAGCAGCTCGAAGCGCTGGCGGCGCTGCGCGCGGGCCTGAAGGCACAGACCGCGCAGGGCACGCAGCAACTGGCGAAGATGGACGAGCTGGTGGTCCACAACGAATCCACGCGCCACGCCATCGAGACGTTCGTCGACGGCGTGTCCGCCAACATCACGGCGATGGCGGAGGCCTCGGCGAACATGGCCAGCGCCGCCGTCATGGCCGGGCGCTCGACCGCCGAGCTGCAGGCCGCGATCTCCGAGTTCCGCGTCAGCGTGGCGGAAGTCCTGGACGACATGAAGTCCGACCTCGGCCAGACCATCGCCGACATGTCCGGCCGCTTCGCCGAGAACATGGCGGTCATCTCGGAGAAGATGTCCGACGCCACCGGCGACATCTCGCGCTCCATCACGACGCTGTCGACGAGCGTCGACACCACCCTGAAGTCCGTCGAGGCGGCCGTCGGCCAGTCGCTGTCGACGCAGCAGAAGGCGCACGGCATCTTCGTCGAGTCCAGCGACACGCTCAACGTCAACGTGCAGGCCATGACCAATCTCGTGGAGGACCTGCGCGAGAAGATCGTCTCCGGGCTCAAGTCCGTGTCCGAGAGCGTGCGCCGCACCGCCGAGCTTGGCGGGCACTACGAACGGATCGCCGACGTCAGCCAGAACGTCACCGGCACGCTCGAAGCCGCCGCCGCGACGATCAGGCAGGCCGCCACGGCGAACAAGGACGACCGTACCCGCCGCGACATGCTGGCGGCGCTGCACAGCATCGACAACCGGCTCGACACCGCCGTGATCCAGATGACGAAGCCGCCCGCGAGCGAGCGCCGCGCGCGCGGCGGCCGCGCCGACGCCTGAAGCCGCACGCCATGAAAGAGAAGCCGAATGAATGGGTGGCCATCGCCGACCTGATGGCCGGCGTGATGGCGGTGGTGATGCTGCTGCTGGTGCTGTCGGTGGTGCAGAAGCAATATGCCGACGTGCGTCACAAGGCCGAGATGGAGCAGGGCTCGGCGGCGCAGCGCAAGCATATCGCGCAGATGCTGCAGGACATGAAGGCCGCGTTCGCGCAGCAGGGCGCCGAGGGGCTGGTGTCGATCGACGCGCAGGCCGGCAAGGTGGTCCTGCGCGACAACGTGTTCGCGCGCGGCAGCGCCTGCATCACGCCGGAGGCCAGGGCGGCGTTCGCGCAGGTCGAGGACAAGATCTCGGCCTACCTCGACAGCATGCCGGGCGGCCAGATCTACGTCGAGGGGCACACCGACAACCTGCAGGTCGCCCGCCCCGTCACCGACTTCAGCCACTTCTGCACGGTCTACGACGACAACTACACGCTGTCGGCCGCCCGCGCGCGCGAGGCCCGGCGCCTGCTGATCGGCAAGCTCGACGCGCAGGTCGCCAAGCGCGTGGTGGTGGCCGGCTTCGGCGACTCGCATCCGCTCGCGAACGTGCCGCCCGAGGACGCGCGCAACCGGCGCGTGGAAGTCCGCTTCGTCGCGCAGCAGAACGGCTGAGCCGCGCGGCGGGCCGAGGCGGGCGGCG
>NZ_AQPL01000246.1:0-35253 GCF_000395345.1 Cupriavidus sp. WS
GGCGGGCCGAGGCGGGCGGCGCGGCCCGCGCGCGGCGCCTGCCGCTTATATCGCCTGTCGCCTGTCGCCTAGCGCAGCAGGATCAGCTGCGGCACCGCATCGGCGCCGCTCCACACGATCGCGTTCTGGCCGTGGCGCGCGCCGAGCGCCCGGGCCGCGTCCAGCGCCAGCCCGAGCACCAGCAGGCTCTCCTCGCCCGGCCAGCTGCCCGACGGATGCTGGCCGATGCCCTCGATCGCATGCAGGCCCCGTTGCGCCAGCTCGCGCGCCAGCGCCTGCTGGCGCGCCGCGTTGGCGGCCGGCTCCGGCTCGGGCCGGCTGTGCGGGTTCCACGCCGTCACGAACGCGCTGCAGTCCACGCCCGCCGCCGCGTGCAGCGCGGCCAGCGCGGGGCTGGCCTCGCCGATCGCCAGCGTGAGCGGCGCATCGCCGCGCACGTGATAGCGCGTCTCCAGGTAGGCCTGGATGAGCGCGGGATCGATGCTGGAGCCGTGAAGCAAGAAACCCTCCGTGAAATGACTGCGGCATGCGCGCGCGTCCGGCTGGCCACGGCGCGCCGCGGGCGCAGGCCGGCGGGCTCGCACTCGGGCGGGGCGGTTCGGGCTGGAACGAGGCGGTCGGGAGCGTCGGCGGAACGGTGGCGCGCGCCGGGCGGCGCGCCCGAAACTAAATCGTACTTATCCGTGCAAGCAGCGTATGCTCGGCGGAGAAAGGAGATCATCATGTCTCAGAACAATGCGATCTACAAGGGGTTCAAGGTGTCCGCCATCGTGCGCCGCGCCCCCGGCGGCAGCCACGGCGCCACGCCGGTGCCCGCCGGCTTCCTCGCCACCGTCACCATCACGCAGGTCAGCCGCGACAGCGGCTCGCTGCGGCTGGTGCCGCCGCTGGAGCAGCAAAGCGGGCGCACGCCGCACGACGCCATCGCGCTGGCAGTGACCCATGCGCGCGCCGTCATCGACGGCATGTCCACCTCGGTCGCGCACAAGTAGCAGTGCCGGGCCGCCGTCCCGGCGGCGCCGCACCGGCCCGCGGCGCGGCCACGGCAAGCGCGCGCGCCGGCAGGGAAACGCCATCGGTGTTATCATCCGCCATCTTGCCGATGCGCCAGCGTGCGTCGATGCAAGCTCGCCGACAGGCCCTGGCGCCTGACGGACACGTCACCGCGATAGCAGGCGAACTTACCGCCGCGGTGGCCCACCAGCCGGGCAAGGCACCCGGCAAAACCAGGGCGATACGCGCCCCTCACCCATCCGACCCGCGGCACACAAGGCCGCTCCGCAGCGCCACGCAGGGCTATCCGCGTGTGCCGGCTGCGCAGGCACGGTCCACCTCCGCCGGCCCCTTTTTCCGCGCACCCGCGCGGCTATCGGCGGCGCCCGGCAAATCCGCAGAACAACCCATGCGGCGAGCGATCACCGAAAGAACACGTCGCGCACAGTGAGTGCATCCGGCGCGCCCCGGACCGTCCGCCCAGATCAGGACATACCTTGCAGCACAATCCGTCTCCGTACACCGTGTCGGTGTACCCCATCGAGCAGCAACCCGGCGTGTGGTTCGCCACGTACATGATCAGCGAATACCGCAGCGGCGCCGAGCGCGTCGTCGCCAACGTCACCATGCGCCACGCCACCCACGGCACCGAAGCCCAGGCCAAGCAGGCCGCCCGCTTTGCCGCCGAACGCGCCGCCGCGGGCATGCGCCTGCAGTAAGCGCCACGGCGCGCGCGGCCGGCGCATGGCGCCGCGCCCGCACGCCACCCAACCTAGAGAGGCATCATCCTTGGCAAAAGAAGAACTGGTGGAATTCGGCGGCAAAGTCTCGGAAGTGCTCCCGGACAGCCGCTTTCGCGTGATCCTGGAAAACGGCTTCGAAGTCTGGGCGTACTCGTCCGGGCGGCTCAAGAAGAACCGCATCCGCATCCTGGCGGGCGACCGCGTCACGCTGGAGATGTCGCCATACGACCTCACCAAGGGCCGCATCAACTACCGCCACAAGTTCTGAAGCCAGCGCGCGGGACCCGCGCGCGCGCCGCGGCGCCGGCATCCGCGGCCGGTGCGCCTCCCCGGCATCATCAACGCATCCACTGAAGGAGCAAAGCATGTCAGTCAGCGAAGAATGGGAAGAAATGCACCTGACCCCGGACGGATGGGTCGCCGGCAGCTACCAGCACGTGCCCGGCCCCGTGGTCACGCGCGCCGCGCCGGCCAACGACGTGCTCACGGTGCGCCGCCACGTCACGGCCACCTACGGCGGCCCCTCGCGCGCCATCGAGGACCGCACGCCGCGCACCGACCGGCTCGAGCTGCTGGAGCAGTTGCTGGACCGCTACGGCAACCCCGCCTTCAGCGTCTAACAGTCGGCCCCCGCACGCCCGGGCACCGTCCCCGGGCATGGCGGCATTCCCCGCCCTGCCCCGGCCATCCGCGCGCATCGCGCCACGCGGACCGGCGCACGGCAAAAGCGGCGCACGATGGCGCCGCCCTCACTTTCCCATCCCGACCAGGACGCGCTACAGCGTCGTCACCGATTCGCCTGCGATCAGGCCGTTGATGATGTCCTCGCCGAACTTGACCGCGCCACGGCGCGCGGTGCCGATGTTCTCCCACTCCTCGGTTTCCAGGCGGAACACCTTGGTGCGCTCGCCGCCGGGCCGGTAGCCCTCGCGGCAGATCACCACCGACGCGGTGAAGCTGCGGTCCGGCTTGGCGCGCGGCCACGACTGGGCGGGCTGGACCTTGTAGACCAGCGGATAAAGATCGAAGCCCTTGTAGCTCGCGCTAGGCGTATTGTTCACGTCGTTTGCTCCATGCGGCAGCGTTGCCGTCGGCCGCGCCATCCCGGCGCCAGGGTCAGAACGGAACCAGGCGATCGATCACGATGACGATCACCCCGTCGGCCCCGCTCATCCGGCTGTGCGAGCCCAGCCGTGCGCGCAGGAACGCGTCCAGGCCGCGCTGCAGTTGATATAAGGCGCACTGGTCCGCGTGGCGCAATTGCTCCGCGGCCTCGTGCGCGATTTCGATCTCCACCTTCCTGGCCGACCAGTTGCGGCTGCTGGTATCGGGAATCTGCCAGTTGGCGTTGACCACATGCCGCCGCACCGTCCAGGTACGCACGTCCTGGCCCGTGATCTCGTCGAGCACAGGCTTGATGAAAGCCACCAGGTCCAACATAAGCCCCCTCGCACGGCGCCCCGCCAGGCAGCGGGGCCTGCGCGGCACGCAAGGCGGCAACACGGCACCTGGCCGCGAGCGGGATGCCGGACGGGCTGGCGACGCAAAGCGCCGGGATTGCCCACGTTCCGGCCCAAGTACCCCACTCTACTCCGAAGCGCGCGGCAGCGACGATCTTATTTTGCCGCCGGCGGCGCGCGCCGGCGCGGTCAGCGTCAGCAGCATGTCCGCGTACCAGGCCGAGTTCAGGCCCAGCGCCTCGTCCTCGGCGAGGTCGCGCGTGCCCACGTCGAAGCGCGCCGAATGCACGCCCAGCAGCAGCCACGGCAGGTCATGCCGCTTGCCGCGCGTGCCGCGCATGCGCATCACCACCGGCGCGCCGCTGGTGCCGCGGTGCGTGCGCGCGTCGGTCAGGAAAAAGCCCTGCCCCTGGAAGCGCAGGCCGAACGCCGACGCCACCACCGCCTGCCGCGCCACCGGCAGATGATGCAGGGCATCGTGGAAACCGAGCGGAAAACCGACGATCAGCAGCGAATCGCCCACCTCCACGTGATCCGAGGTCTGCACCAGGTGGTCCGGCGTGAACGCGCGGTACACCAGGCCCGCCGGCAGCGCGCCGCGCTCCAGCTCCACCACCGCCACGTCCACCGGGCCGCCGCCATCCTCGCCGATGCGCCAGACCGCCACGCCGTCGCGATACAGCGGAATCGAGAAGCCGATCGAATTGGCCATGTTGCCGGCCTCGCGGTGCAGCTCGATCTCGATGCGGTCCGGGTGATGGCCGGAAGGCTCGTCGAAAACCACGTGGCGGCTTGTCACCACGAACAGGTGGTTGTCGCGCTCGAAGAAAAATCCGCTGGCATTGGCGATGCCTTGCTGGCCGTCGAAGGACGAAACGCGGACCGCGGAAAGCAGGATGGATTCGACCATAGGTTCCAAGAAAGCAAGACGTTGCACGCCGCGGTGGTTTCGCGCGCGGGCGGGGCGGAGAATCCGGCGCGGGGCCGGGCATGGCCGTGCCGGGGGCGCATGTGGGCATTGTCGCCGCAATCGGGCGCGGCGGGCGGGTTTTACCCGCGGCGGATGCGCGGCGCCGGCGCGCGCGGCAAGCGCATCGGACGACACCGCGGCGCGCGGGACGCGCCATCGGCCTCCGTCCCGCTCGCGGCCAATGGCGACATACGGTCCACGCATCACATATCAAGCGAGGCCATCGCGAGCCGCGTCACATCCGCATCACATCCGCGACGCCACCGCCCGCTCGCGCGGCGACCCCGCCGGATAGGCGCACGATGCCGTGTCTCTCCAGAATTCGGCATAGGTGTTCCCCGTCTCGACCGTGTAGTGGATCATCTTGGTCCGGATCCGCCCATGCGCGATCTGGAACGTGTCGATCCCGTCGCGCACCTGGGTGCGCGTGGCCGGATCGAAATAACCCCACTGCTCGGTGACCCAGCCGCTGCGGTCGTTGCCGCGCACGATCGTGTCGACGATGGTGTAGCCCGTGGTCGGCAGCAGCCGGTTCAGCACGCGCGCCGAAGCCTCGATGCCCGCGATGCCGCGCAGCGGGCCGCCGCCGCGGCCCTCGGCGACGAGCACGTCGGCGCCGGTTCCCACCAGCGAGAGCTTCAGGTCCGGCGAGTAGTTTCTCTCGATGTCCAGCACCACGTCGCCCAGGTAGCGCAGCAGGATGTGCTCCCAGTAGACCTCGGCCGGCGAGCGCGCCTCGATGGCCGGATACGCGCCGGCCAGCACGTAGTCCAGCACGTGCGCGGGCGGCTTGCTGCGAAGGTCGCGCACGTTCTGCTCGATCTTGCGGAACTCGCCGCGCAGCCACGAATGGCGCAGATTGGCGCGCGTGTCCTGTTCCACGGCGGGTACGGCCGCGCGCGCGCAGCGGCTCGCCGGGCCGCCACCGCCACCGGTACCGGCGAAAGACTGTTCGCCCTGAGCATCTTTCCACATGATGTTTCACTCCTCGGATCAGCATGAACCGGGAAACGCGGACCGCCGTGTGGCAGGTTCCTCGCGCCCCCTCGCCTGCAAGGAAGCGTACGAATCCAGAGTGAGCCGAGAATGAGAGCAGCCTGAGAGCGGCCGGCAAACTATTGGCATGGCCTATGGACCGGATAACAAACCGGTCTTGGACCTATCGACCGATTCCCGCCATCCTTGCGCCATCGAATCACGACACACACCGATGGAGCAGGACCATGCAAGACATCGTCGACGGCGTACTGAAGTTCCAGCGTGACGCCTTCCCGCAGCGCTCGGACCTGTTCAAGCGGCTGGCCAACGGCCAGAGCCCCGCCACGCTGTTCATCGCCTGCTCCGACAGCCGGGTCGTGCCCGAGCTGCTCACGCAGCGCGAGCCGGGCGAGCTGTTCGTCATCCGCAATGCCGGCAACATCGTGCCCGCCTACGGCGTGCAGCCCGGCGGCGTGTCGGCCAGCGTGGAATACGCCGTGGCCGGGCTCAACGTCACCGACATCGTGATCTGCGGCCATTCCGACTGCGGCGCCATGACCGCCGTGGCCACGTGCCAGTGCCTCGACCACATGCCAGCCGTGAAAGGCTGGCTGCATCACGCGGACGCCGCCAAGGCGGTCAACGAAGCGCGCGAGCACGCGTCCACGCGCGCCCGCGTGGACTCGATGGTGCGCGAGAACGTCATCGCCCAGCTGGCCAACCTCAAGACCCACCCCACCGTGGCGCTCGCGCTCGAACAAGGCCGCATGACGCTGCACGGCTGGGTCTACGACATCGAGACCGGCACGATCGACGCGCTGGACGGCAACACCGGCCAGTTCGTCTCCCTCGCGGCGCATCCCGACGTGGCCGCGACACCCCCGGTCAGGCGCGCGCAGAACGCCACCACCTGAATGCCCCGCACCGTTTTCCACTCCAGTCCGTCCCAAGGAACAGCCATGACCCAATCCCAATACAGCCAGGCCCCGCGCCAGGCCCTGAGCGACCGCATCATCGACGCCAAGATCCGCAAGGGCCTGACGTTCGAGCAGATCAACGAAGGCACCGGCCTGAGCGTGGCCTTCGTCACCGCCGCGCTGCTGGGCCAGCACCCGCTGCCCGCCGACGCCGCCAAAATCGTGGCCGCCAGGCTAGACCTGGACGACGACGCGGTGCGCCAGCTGCAGACCATCCCCCTGCGCGGCAGCATCCCCGGCGGCGTGCCGACCGACCCGACCATCTACCGCTTCTACGAGATCGTGCAGATCTACGGCTCCACGCTCAAGGCGCTGGTGCACGAGCAGTTCGGCGACGGCATCATCAGCGCGATCAACTTCAGGCTTGATATCAAGAAGGTGGAAGATCCCGAAGGTGGCCACCGTGCGGTGATCACGCTGGATGGCAAGTATTTGCCGACCAAGCCGTTTTGAGCGTTTTGCTGGCGGATGGGTGTGTGCGCCTTGCGAGGTATTCGTCCGCTGCGTCGCGCGCGGCCTGGCGATTCGACAGTCATATGGAGTTGCCTGCTGTGAGCCTGCAGCATCCACCACCAGGCGAGCCACGGGCCACAACGTCAATGCCAGTGCACCCGCGCTGAGCCAGCACTTACTGAACGCCTTCCGCCCCGCCGGCCGATGACTAGCCGATGAAACCGTGAGAGGCGATGGCAGAGATGAGGGCTGTATCAGGACGGCAAGGACATCATGTTGACGTCTTAGCCATCTCCGGCTGAATTGCGGCGTGCTTCAGTATTACCGCCAAGCGCTCAAGCGTAAAGGCAACATCAAGGAAGCGCAGCGCCAGCACGTAAAAGAACACGGCAATGGATGTCGCTGTCAGCCAGATGAAGGAAGGGACCCCATCCTGGTGGAACTTGATTAGCGCCACTGATGCAGATGCCACAACGGGAATCACTCCGACTTTATCAAGCGCTCCGACGAAACACGCCAGCCGTGAACGCAGTTGCGAACTAACGGCCGTCACATAATCCTGTGCAAAGTGAATCTGATCAGGGGTGTATGTCTTGCGAATCGTAGAAATCGTCCCATACCAGACACTCATCCGTTTGCTCACCCCTTCCAGCATGTCGACTTCAACCGTTTTCCATTCTTGCAAGAAACCCTTCGCACTGGATACCCCAGAGCCGACTGCCGCAAGAGCGCCGAACACAAGTGCCCCAAGAGACAAATAGGAAACCCACACGGGTGCACCTCGCTCGGCTGCGACTGCGGTGACCCATGCGCATAACATTGCCGCCAAGCAAGTACATAGAAGCCTGTTCTGGTAGCGTGGCGTTGACCCGCTGCTCTTGCCATCCTGCCCTGCCGACACCACTGCCCTGAGTTCAACCATGAGCGCCTCAAGAGTGGGGGCTTCCTTCTGGGCCGTGACCTCGGGCGGCATGTTGTTGTCTTCCATCTTGATCGCGGTCGATGAAGGCACACTCAGTCTCCTATGTTTGCGTTTCGGCAGTAGAACGTACCTTCTGCCGTCGCCTGTGAGGGGCTATGAACGAAGTCCCGACACATTGGAGGCTAGGCTTATGTTGCAATGTGGGCTATCCGCGCCGAGTTGAGCTACCCACCCAGGGGTTACCAGAAAAACTCTAGCAACGCGAAAGGCGGCAAATTGACCATGATGCGTCCCTAGTTATAAATTGCGACCGACCCGATGCACTACCTCCCACGACGTACCAAGGGGTTCACCACGCAAGAGCCCCTCCCGTTGAACATATTCGTCAAGTTTGCTAGGGGAGATGCCAATCAGCCACTGAGGCTGGTCAAGCCAATGGAGCTGAACACACCAATACGCACCGTGGGGTTTCGGGTAATCCATTGCGCTCATACCTTCTGACAATATTTCTTCCGCATCCGACACAATCCGAGTCAATGCAACTTGTTCGGTCGCCGGGCAATAGAGCAGCAGAAGCTGGGCGTAAAGTAAGGCAGCGTCGGCTCGAACGCCTCCAGGCCTTCCTTCTGCTCGCACGTTGTAGACCTTGTGTTCTTGAATCCACGCCCAATGCTCTGCACTTTTCACAAAACCGAGCAGCACACTTGTTTCGGGAAGTGGCAGCAGAAGGCGATCTGCCAAACTACTCGGATACGACGCTCCATGCATCTCTTCGAGCCAGTGTCGTCCTCTCTCATGCATCGTCAAACGAGTAGCAACGTGATCCAGCACGTCCCCGATAAACCGCTTTAATGCCGGCGCGCCGCTTGCGTTGCCAATGTCTGTTGGGCGAAGTACGAAGGCACCGAGACCGGGTAGCAACTCGTGATATTCGAGGAACTGCTGATTGTGTAGCTCCTCATCCCCGCCGGGATAAAGAACATAAGCCCCCGCCGTCCTGCGGATTGCATCCCGATAAGCGTGCATTTTCAGCAGGTCTGCTCGTAGCACACCACCGCGCTCCAATCCGATCGGCGTGTCCTGCTCAATGGCATCGCTCCCATCCTCATCGCCTTGACCGAATATCTCTTTGACAAAATCAACTCGGTACTTGGCATCGAAGTGGAGCACGATCGGCTCGAAGACTGCCTTTTCCCCATTTGCGGGACTGATCAGAAGGGAATAGTCCGGCCTCATGGGCCGGGTCCATGAAGCAACACGCCCAGAGCCGAGACGGTATGTTCTGTTGAAGCACAGCTCAATGGCCATACGCCGGCCAAAGCGCTCCACCTCCCCCTTGAGGACAGTCTCCACACCCGATTGAATCCCGACAGTCAGCCCATCCGGTCGAGACTGAACAAGCGGCCCCATGTCGAAGGTCTGGCCGACTAGGTCCGCAACAACCTGCGCAAGCTGAATGAATGCCCAGTACTCATACAAGGTGGCGACGTCACGCTGCCCCGCGGCATGATCATCGGATGAGTCGCGCCACGACAAACGTGCGGCAAATTCCAGCTCGACGTATGCCTTAAAGATGTCCCGATAGCCCTCGCGCTTCTGGAGCACTTGGTCATCCGCAGGGAAGCGTACGATCCTACCGACTTCGGCAAACAGGTCATGGTGAAGAACCTCTTCCAACTGGATCATCACTGCAGCAATCTCGCGCCGGCCGCGAATAGCGGCTGGTGTGGGCTTTCCCGCCGCGAGTCCTCTGTCAATGTCACCAAGAAGTTGGGACCAATGCTCTAGCGCAAACTTCACAAAGCGGTTGGGCGTGGTGTCATGCGTTGCCTCCGTCCGCTTTCGTTCGAGGAGAGCAGGCACCGAGTAGATAGGTCCATCGGGCCATGCTGACCGCGCACCCGCTTTAGCGAGCTGCCGGAGGACATGCGAATCTGCGTGAATGCCCATTCCCGGGCGAACCGTGTCACCAACAGACTCCCATGCTGTATGCGGACGGCGGAGAATTTCACGGATGGCGCTTTGGAAGTTTTCGCTTTCGAATAGCGCTCGCAGGAAGGTAAAGCGTTGATATAGCGTGACTGCGTCGCGCATCTCATCCTGCTCGAAACGGGTGTCGCTGACGGCGAAGCGATCCATCACCAGCTCAGTCATGCGCTCTGCAATGTCGCGAAGCATCCATCGATACTCGGACAAATAGCTGAGCTTACGCGAACGTACTTCGAGCTCCAGCTCACCAAGTACTTCTGACTCGTCGCGCAACACGACACGCACTGTGCCTGTTGCTAGCCCAGGACGCAGCCGACCGGTCAGCCCTTCCGTTGTGTCAGGTTGAAAGATCTCTTCTGGATCGGCGAGAACAACCTCTGTTGTTGGGGCAAGTGGCTTCCACGTGTACCGGTACTCCATCCCCTCGAGCACTTCTATGGCGCCAGCTTTCACGCCCGGGTCTGGTAACTCACTGGCCGCCCAGAGCGATGAGAAGGACGCTCCTCCTCTGCGTGGCAACACCGCGATGTGCAATATTGCAGTGATCTCCCCCGACGAGTTGCGCAGAACAGCATGAGCTTCTGTGACGGCGTGCACGGCTACTCTGTGAAACTGGCAAACTGATTGGCGCGCAGGCCGCGAAGCATACGCATCGTCTTTGCATACGCGGTCGGCAACGCTGCACCCTGCGCGGGAAACGCCTCAACACCGGCCGCGTGCAGCTTGTCATCAGTTACGATGACTTCAGGCAAGTCCCGGCAATACTGGCCAAGCGCGAGCAACGGTAGCTCCAGCCTGCGGCGTGACCCGTGTAGGCGGGGCAAGATCTTCTGCATCACGATGCGGTCCAGCAACGAATGCAAGCCAGAGATGCCGGCCCCTTCTGCCAACGATGCGAAGCGAACAGCCTCGTAGAACACCCGATGACCAAACTCCAAACCATAACGACTCAGCAGCTCGTGCAGCTTGCGGAGGTGGCTTGTGAGCTCATCAAGGGATTCGCCCTGACGATCGAGATGCCAGTTATCGTCTTGCGCAATGCTCAAGAGACCTCGGACTAACTCGGGGTCGCCGGGAGCGCAGGGGACAGGTTTGCGCATTTCAAGCGCGAGGTCACTTGTGTGGACGCGAAACTCGAAGGTATTCGCCCGGTCCAGCACCTTCGGCGAGAACATGTAGGTAGTCTCGTCGATATTGACAGTACCGACAATCCAGAGATTGCGAGGGAAAGGAATCCTCATCCTCCCTGTATTCCGTACTCGCCAGCAACCGTCGGCGCCCTTATGCAAGTTCGGCAGACAGTCCTTGCCAGACTCCATCCCTGATAACACGTCGGCGAAGTAGCGCTCGACGTGCGCGAGGTTCATCTCGTCCAACAGCAACACATGGGGGTGTTGAGAGTCTGCCGCCGCCTTCAGCATGAACTCAAGTGGAGCGGGAACCGACCAAGCTGCTCGTCCGTCGACCTCCCGTTTGAGTGCGTCCTCATAGCCGAACAACGCTTCCGCACCAGTCCAGTCCGGACGGACAGCGGCAACGTGTAGCCGATCCTTGCCCAGCCATTCCCCGAAGCGCATGGCAATTTGCGTTTTGCCGGAGCCAGATAGGCCAGTTAAGATGACCAATGGCTTCGTGACAAGGCTGGAAATGAACGCGGAAATCAGTGAGTCATGTTGCTCGCCAAATTGCACACCAGAAGCCCGCAGGGCATCCCCGAATGACTGCACCGATTCACGCAGGTCAGCTCGCATTGGCAACTGTACGTCAGTTGAGTCCGCGTCCTGGGCGGGTTCCGTCGGTAAGTCAGCAGCATCTTCCGCGGACAGAACGCGTTGATAGACATCGATTACGTCATCGAGATGCTGTGTCAGCTCAGCGATTGGCAAGGGCTGAGTGACATCGTAAGCTGCGCGAACAAAGGACGCGCCGTATCGGTCTGGCGCGTGTCCATAGTGGCTTCTGAACCATGCATTTACCGTTTGCGCGCCCCCGAGATCTCCCCAACTCAGTCGGGCTGGCCCTTCCTCACTGACGCCATAGCAGAGAAGAAGTTGCCGCTTGTCACGGAAGAGGAGGAGCACTGGATAGACCCCCTCCGAAACCGACTGGCCATCACCAAGAAATGCAATCCAGGGGATTCTGGCGAAATTGCCCTTCCCAAAGCTCACTCGAACTTTGAGGCCTTGATATTCGCGTAGATAGCCTTGTGCACTGAGATCCTTGCCTGCGTCGGCTTGCTCGAGAAAGCGATCGAGCAGCTCAGCAACGCCGCTCGGAGATTCGATCTTCGGTTGAATCTCGAACCCAAGCCTGCGCAAGAGACGGAATGCTGGTGACTCCTCCCCTCCTGAGAAATTAGCGCGATCCAGCGGCTCGCCAGTGGCGTGCTTTACCGCGAGCGACAATACAAGCTTGGGTGGATAACGGTGACCGCCGTCAACAAGGTCGTAGCCAGTTGATTCTGCATCTTTTGGAACGCCGTCACGTTGGATCTCTTCAAGTGCCTGACGGATATGTTCGGCAGCCACACCCTCCGTTGCTGCGGCAAACGTCTCGCTCTTCCATTCGCCCTTGAGAGGCGGCACGTAGTAGTCAAGCTGCGTGGTGCCTCGCTCCGCCTCGAGCTGCTTGCGAATGGACTGAAGCTCACGATCCAATTGAAGCGCGTCCATTCGATTCACTTCGCGGCGATCGTGCTTTGAGTAATGACGAACGATGGTCTTGCGATCGTTCTGACCGAAGATGCGCTCGAAATCGTCGGGGAACAGTAGGAAGAGCAGCATGTGGCGAAACTGCCTCACCTCCCAATCAGGCACTTGCTTGAGCCATTCATCAAACTTCCAGCCGTCCGCCACCAATTGCTGCTGCTCAGTGGCATCAAGCGCGCGGAACTTGCGCATGAAGTTGACAAGGAACGCGAGCTCCCGCCATTGATTCTGGTTGAAGCCGGGGCCAGCGCTACCGACACCAGCCAGCACGTCGTCGTCTAGCCATCGCGAGTTCGAAGGAACTGCCTCTCCCGTCCAAGCCCAAATAGCCTGGACGGTCTTGCGCTTGTGCGCAGCGGTGAGGCTACTGGGGCAGAGATACATGAGCCACATCATCTCTGCCACTAGCAACTTTGCCGCGCTCTCTGCCGGCGCAAGTTGTTGCTCTAGCTTTTCAAAGAAAGTCCCTTTCCCCAGATCCGGCCGCTGCACGAAGTAGTAATCAATCTGGTCTAGTAGCGGCGAGGTCCAAAGCTGGTGACTAGTGAGCACCGAGCCGCCGCCAAGTAGGCATGAGCTGCGCCAATGCTCGGCCGCATCCAGAATTGACTTGGAATCATCATCCCCACAATACCGACTCATTCCGTCTCACCTTTGATCACCAATCAGTCTATCGATTGCTATCGAAAAATTTTGCATAGTACACGCGTTTCAGACGTCTAACCGCAGCGTACCTTCAATGTGAAGGAACGAATACCCTTGTAACGAAATATGTACCGGTCAACTAGCTCGACTCGGAGTCAGTCTTTAGAGGAAGTCGCGTCACAGCTGCTCTCTCCAGCAAATAGAGCTGATTAAGAAGAAGAAACTCTGCCAGCTCCGCAGACCTGTCGGAGTCCACCTCTTTATGTGCCCGAGGATTACGATACGCCATGTAGACAGCAGCGAATAGCTGGCCGCGCCCCTTCTGTTCCCCCGAGTCAAGACCGGGCCACGTCAGATGTGACTCCTCCCCCTGGAAGGCCATAGCAAATAACCGAGTGCTACTGGCATCCGTATTTAGGCGCAGTCTTATGATGTCCTCCAGACGACGGAACGCATTCAGAATGCTGCGATCGGGGTCGTTGAAGAATTCGGTTGCCAAATCAACAATCCGAGAATCAACAATCGCCCAGGGCATGACCGGCCTATAGAGCGCCCACGCGTCTTCACTCTTTGCATCGCCATATCCAGCATCATAGATATAGTCAAACCAACGCATTGGACGCACTACCTCACACGATTGTATAAGTACTATATCCCTTTTAGTAAGCGCTGAATCATCTATGCGATCCAGCAGAGCTTTTGACACACTGGATTCTTCTATGTCTACCCCATACGCCTGAAGCATGTGGAGTACTTTCGCAAATGCCCGAGGTCCTTCGCCACTATACCCGGAACGAAACCCGGACTTGATCGCTACAAGCTCATCACCACACAATGTAAGAAGTATGCAGTGGACATTGTTTGCGGTTAAAATTCTAGCCTCTTCGATTCGCTCATCAAATTGGATGAATCGCATAACGGCCTCAAGACAACTCGCGGAGACACCTGCTATCCCTGCGTATTGGATTGCTGCTAAGCCACCGTTCCGAGTCATCACGTTATCCCTTTCGAGTAGTAAGAAACCATACTTAGCAGCGTACCATGCCGATTCAACGCATACATCGGTGGCGCAATTTCACTTTTCTCGAAGATTTACGAGTCAGCTGGATTCTTACCCTTGCTTGCATTGAAGTAGATGAGATCAACCTACATCGGTCGATCTTTCAACCACCTTTTGCATCAAGATCATCATCCACATCTAAGCGGACTATTTTGGATATAGCGAAAACTGAATTGTCACCCAGATCTACTATCTGCCGTCAAGTCGAGGGCGGCTCGGTGCCGCGAAACTAATAGAGAGAATCGGCGACCTAGTCAGCCACCGACGCCAGAAAGAAAAAAGGCCAGCTCAATGAGCTGGCCATTCTTTTTCCACGATTAAGTCGTAGCGGAAACGGCGGAATCTAGATACAGATCAAACATCAATATTCCGCGCCACAAGCGCATTACTTTCAATAAAATTCCTACGCGGCTCCACCTCATCCCCCATCAGCGTAGTAAAAATCTGATCCGCCGCAATAGCATCCTCAATCTGCACCTTAAGCAGCCGCCTTTGGGTAACGTCGAGAGTGGTCTCAAAAAGCTGCTCAGGATTCATCTCCCCCAGCCCCTTGTACCGCTGACGCGAAACCCCGCGCTCGGCCTCGGAAAGCAGCCACTGCATGGCCCCGTGAAAATCATTCACGGTCTGGTCGCGCAGCTTCTCGCCCTCGCCGCGGCGCACCTTGGTGCCCTCGGGAATCAGGCCCTGGAAGGTCTTAGCGGCCAGCGACAGCGCGGCGTAGTCCGCGCCGTGGACGAAGTCCGCGTCCAGGTGGGACAGGCGCACGTTGCCGTGGTGGCGGCGGGCGATCATCAGGCGGTGCTTGTCGGTCTTCTCGTCGAACTGGGCGTAGACGTCAGCGGTGCCGTCGTCGTTGACGGCGGCGCCGAGCAGGGTCTTGGCGTGCATTTCGCTGAGCTTGGCCTTGAGCGCGGTGGCTGAGGCTTCGGCGGCGGCGGCGCTGTCGAGGTCGAGTTCCACGCCGTCGGCGATGGCGCGCAGGGCGTCGGCGTCGACGATGCGGGAGAGGCGGCCGATCACGCCTTCGGCGAGCTGGTACTGGCGGGCGAGTTCGGTGAGGGCGTCACCGGAGACTTCGCTGCCGTCCGGGTTGATCAGCGCGGCTTTTTCCATGGCCAGGCGCAGCAGGTAGGCGTTGAGCTCGTTGTCGTCCTTGATGTAGCGCTCTTCCTTGCCGTGCTTGATCTTGTAGAGCGGCGGCTGGGCGATGTACACGTAGCCGCGCTCGATGATGTCGGGCATCTGGCGGTAGAAGAACGTGAGCAGCAGGGTGCGGATGTGGGAGCCGTCCACGTCCGCGTCGGTCATGATGATGATGCGGTGGTAGCGCAGCTTTTCGAGGTTGTAGTCTTCCTTGCCGATGCCGGTGCCCAGCGCCGTGATGAGCGTGAGCACTTCCTGGCTGGAGAGCATCTTGTCGAAGCGGGCGCGTTCCACGTTGAGGATCTTGCCCTTGAGCGGCAGGATTGCCTGGAACTTGCGGTCGCGGCCTTGCTTGGCGGAGCCGCCTGCGGAGTCGCCCTCGACCAGGAAGAGTTCGGACTGGGCGGGATCTTTTTCCTGGCAGTCGGCGAGCTTGCCGGGCAGGCCCATGCCGTCGAGCACGCCTTTGCGACGGGTCATTTCGCGAGCCTTGCGGGCGGCTTCGCGCGCGCGCGCGGCGTCGACGATCTTGCCGCAGATGATCTTGGCGTCGCCGGGGGTCTCGAGCAGGAAGTCGGAGAGGGCCTTGGCGACGAGTTCTTCCACGGGCAGGCGCACTTCGGAGGAGACCAGCTTGTCCTTGGTCTGGGAGCTGAACTTGGGCTCGGGCACCTTGACGGAGAGCACGCAGGCCAGGCCTTCGCGCATGTCGTCGCCGGTGGTCTCGACCTTGGCCTTCTTGGCGATCTCGTTTTCTTCGATGTACTTGTTGATGACGCGGGTCATCGCGGCGCGCAGGCCGGTGAGGTGGGTGCCGCCGTCGCGCTGCGGGATGTTGTTGGTGAAGCAGAGCACCTGCTCGTTGTAGCCGTCGTTCCACTGCATGGAGACTTCCACGGCGATCCCGTCTTTCTCGGTGTTGGCGTAGAAGATGTTCGGGTGCAGGGTGCTCTTGCCGCGGTTGATGTACTCGACGAAGCCTTTGACGCCGCCGGAGAAGGCGAAGTCTTCTTCCTTGCCGGTGCGCTGGTCGGTCAGGCGGATGTGCACGCCGTTGTTCAGGAACGAGAGCTCGCGGATGCGCTTGGAGAGGATCTCGTAGTGGAACTCGACGTGGGTGAAGATTTCCTCGTCGGCGAGGAAGTGGACTTCGGTGCCGCGCTTGTCGGTGGGGCCGATGATCTTCATCGGCGAGACTTCCACGGGCTGGCCGTCGGGGCCGGTGACGGTTTCCACCAGGCGGTTCTGCACCGCGCCTTGCGCGAATTCGAGCAGGTGGGCCTGGCCGTCGCGGCGCACGGTGAGGCGCAGCCACTTGGACAGGGCATTGACGCAGGACACGCCCACGCCGTGCAGGCCGCCGGAGACCTTGTAGCTGTTCTGGTTGAACTTGCCGCCGGCGTGCAGCTCGGTCATGGCGATCTCGGCCGCGCTGCGCTTGGGCTCGTGCTTGTCGTCGAACTTGACCAGGGGCGGGATGCCGCGGCCGTTGTCGGTGATCGAGATCGAGTTGTCGCTGTGGATGGTGACCTGGATCTCGGTGCACCAGCCGGCCAGCGCTTCGTCGATGGAGTTGTCCAGCACTTCGAAGACGAGGTGGTGCAGGCCGGTGCCGTCGGACGTGTCGCCGATGTACATGCCCGGCCGCTTGCGCACCGCCTCCAGGCCTTCCAGGATCTGGATCGATCCTGCGCCGTAGCTGTTTTCCTGTTGCGGTTGCGGTTGTTGCTGTTCGGTCATGTTCTCTTACTCACGGCGAATGCGGTGTTTCGCGCGGCGCCCGGTCGGGCGCGCTGCGGATGGGCCGCATGGCGGGTTACATAAAAACGGCAAAAGGGGCGGATCGAGAGATCCGGCCCCTGCGTGCTGCGGTGCGTCTTTCGCCTGCCGGGCGAGAGCCGTAGCCTGCCGTTCGATGTTCCGGTGTTGCGTATGTTGTTTTCCTTTTACCTTCTACCGGATCATCAGATACGCATCGGCATGACGACGTACTTGAAGTTGTCGTCTTCCGGCACGGTGATCAGCGCGCTCGAATTGGAGTCGCCGAGGCTGACCTGCACTTGCTCGCTCTTGAGGTTGGCAAGGACGTCGAGCAGGTAGGTCACGTTAAAGCCGATGTCGAGGGCGTCGCCCGAATAGTCGAGCTCCAGCTCTTCCTGCGCCTCTTCCTGGTCGGCGTTGGTGGAGCTGATCTTGAGCACGTGCGTGTCGAGGATGCAGCGCACGCCCTTGAACTTGTCGGTGGTGAGGATGGCGGTGCGCTGCAGCGCCTGTTGCAGTTGCACGCGGTCGATGGCGAAGGCGTTCTTGTAGCCCTTCGGGATCACGCGCTGGAAATCGGGGAACTTGCCTTCCACCAGCTTGGAAATCAGTTCGATGTTGGCGAAGGTGAACTTGACCTGGTTGGCGGCGAGCTGCACCTGCACGGGATCGTCGTTGTCTTCGAGCAGGCGTTGCAGCTCGAGGATGGTCTTGCGCGGAATGATGACTTCCTGGCGCGCGCCTTCGCCGGTGGCGGCGGTGTCCAGCTCCACGCCGCAGTAGGCCAGGCGGTGGCCGTCGGTGGCGACCGCCATGACCTTCTTGCCGTCCACCACCAGCAGCATGCCGTTGAGGTAGTAGCGGATGTCCTGCTGGGCCATGGCGAAATGGACCATCGCGAGCAGGTGCTTGAAGGTCTTCTGCGGCAGGCTGACCGAGGCGCCGAACTCGCTGGCTTCGGCCACGGTCGGGAATTCCTCGGCGGCCAGGGTCTGCAGCGCGAAGCGGCTCTTGCCGGACTGCACGGTCATGCGCTTGTCGTTGAGCGACAGGGCGACTTCGCCGTCGGGCATGGCGCGCAGGATGTCGAGCAGCTTGCGGGCGGCCACGGTGGTGGCCACGCTGTCGCTGCCGACGCCGCATTCGGCGTGCGTGGTGATCTGGATCTCGATGTCGGTCGAGAGGAAGGAAACGCCCGCCCCGGACTTGCGAATCAGCAGGTTGGCCAGGATCGGGAGGGTGTGGCGGCGCTCCACGATGCCGCTCACGATTTGCAGCGGACGCAGCAGATTGTCTCGCGAGGTTTTGACCAATTGCATTGAATTTATCCTTCGTCGTTTGTAGTAAGCGACCGCGGGTTGCGCATTCCTCCCGGCGACTCCAAATTTACTTTGGAATCAAGGAGTTAATTTGCCATTGTACCAAGGATAAGCCGCTGCGGTGAAGCGGGAGAAGCGCGATCGGAGGTAAAAATTGTGCGACATCGCGCACAATTCTGGGGCTTGCCCGGCCTTGTTCCGGCCGCACCCTCCGCCCGCTCGTCCCGACTCACCGCAAAGCCTTAGCCCAAGCCGCTTTCGCGCCAATGACCGGCAACGCCCCGGCGATGCTTGCCGATTGATTCATGCGCCGGATCGTGCCCGGCGCGTACCCTACAGTATGCCAGCCCCGCGTGGCGGTTCTGGTAAATCCGTCCTTGCGGCACAAAGTGCCCCAGGCCTTGCTGCCGGGCGCCTGTTTCACGCCCGGTTTCGCGCCGTGTTTTGCTCCCCTCTCCCGCACGCGGGAGAGGGGTTGGGGGAGAGGGGCGGAGCTTCCACGAAGTGGCGGCCTTCGCCATTCGCAAACGCCCATCCTCTCCCCCGGCCCCTCTCCCACAAGTGGGAGAGGGGAGAACACCATCAGTCATGCTGGCGCCCCGCGGTACATCACGGGAGAACACCTGCCGTCATGCCGGCCTCGTCGACGCACCGGCATGACGTCACCGCAACTCAACCCTTGAGCGTCTGCTCCAGCACGTGCAGCTCGTGGTTAAGCTGCGCGTCCTTGCTGCGTTCGTCGGCGATCTTGCGCACCGCGTGCAGCACGGTGGTGTGGTCGCGCCCGCCGAACAGCTCGCCGATTTCCGGCAGGCTCTTCTGCGTGAGTTCCTTGGCCAGGTACATGGCGATCTGGCGCGGCCGCGCGATGTTGGCGGGCCGCTTCTTGCTGTACATGTCCGCGACCTTGATGTTGTAGAAATCGGCGCAGGTCTTCTGGATGTTTTCCACGGAGATCTGGCGGTTCTGCACGGTCAGCAGGTCCTTCAGCGCTTCGCGGGTGACATCGATGGTGATGTCCTTGCCGTGGAAGTTGGAGAAGGCCAGGATCTTGCGCAGCGCGCCTTCGAGCTCGCGCACGTTGGAGCGCAGGTGCTTGGCGACGAAGAAGGCGACTTCCTCGGGCACGCTCACGTTCTCGGCGGCGGCCTTCTTCATCAGGATGGCCACGCGCATTTCCAGCTCGGGCGGCTCGATGGCCACGGTCAAGCCGGAGTCGAAGCGCGAGATCAGGCGGTCGTCGATGCCGCTGATTTCCTTGGGGTAGGTATCGCTGGTGATGATGACCTGGGCCCGGTTGGCGATCAGCGCCTCGAACGCGTAGAAGAACTCTTCCTGCGTGCGGTTCTTGCCCGAGAAGAATTGAATATCGTCGATCAGCAACAGGTCGAGCGAGTGGTAGTAGCGCTTGAACTCGTCGAAGGCCTTGCGCTGGTACGCCTTGACCACGTCGGAGACGTACTGCTCGGCGTGGATGTAGCGGATGCGCGCGCGCGGGTTCTCCAGCAGCATGAAGTTGCCGATAGCGTGGATCAAGTGGGTCTTGCCCAGGCCCACGCCGCCATAGAGATACAGCGGGTTGTACGACTTGCCCGGGTTGTTGGCCACCTGGATGGCGGCGGCGCGCGCGAGCTGGTTGGCCTTGCCGGTGACGAAGTTGTCGAACGTCAGGATCGGGTTCAGGCGCGAGCGCTCGTGCACCGTGTCGTTCTGCTGCTGGCCGCCCTGGCCATTGCCGGGATGGCCACCCGGGTGATTGCCGGGGTGGCCGCCCTGGCCGCCGCCCGGCATGGGCTGCTGCGGCTGGGGCACGCGGTAGGAGCGGGCACTGGCTTCGGCCGGGTCGAGCTGCGGCACGTCGATGTCGACCAGTTCGCCGACCATGCCGCCCATGCCGGCGCCCTGGCCGGCATGGCCCGCGTGGCCCGGATGAGCCGCCTGGGCCCCGGCGTAGCTGGCGGAGTAGGGCGCCTGCGCGCCGCGCTGGCCGCCCTGGCCGTTCTGGGCCGGCGCGGCGCCCTGGTGCATCGGGTTGCCGTAGCCGGGCTGCATGCCGGGCTGGCCGAAGTTCTGCGACAGCGGCTGGCCGGTGGGATAGCCAGGGCCGGCCTGCTGCGGCGCCATGCCGGGCTGGCCCGGCTGGCCGCCTTGCGGATAGCCGGCGGCGGCGCGGCCCGAGGCGGCGGGGTCGAGGACGAAGTGAACGCTGACGTTGGCCTCCCAGTACTCGCAGGCGAGCGCCGTGATGCGGCCGGAGAACTGGCTTTTCACCCAGTCGAGCTTGAAGCGGTTGGGCGCGGCAATGCGCAGCGCATGCGCTTCCTCGTCGAAGGCGACAGGCGCCAACGGCTTGATCCAGGTCTTGAACTGTTGCGGCGTCAGCTCGCGCTCGAGTTGCGCGGCTGCCGCCTGCCAGAAATCTTGCATTGTCTTCTTGTTCGGTGTTCGCCACGGGTTGCGCGGACAGTCCGGCCGGAAGGGCGACGTAAAGGACAGCGGGACGGCGGAACGGCCGGCAGGGATCGGTGGCGCATCCCTGCCGGCTGTTCCGCCGGTCCTGTCCTGTATACCCTTCAGCCTGATAAAGCGACCGCGCATCGCGATCCGCAACTGACCCCCGCAAGCCCGGCTTCCCCTGTGACGGAACGCGACACTCGACGCGACAAGCGGGAGCCGCCGGCGGGCCGCGCGGCGAATGAGACGAGTTCGCCGCCGCCCGCTGCGCGTCCGTTGTCCGGCGTGCCAGGGGTGAGTCCGGGGTTGCGCTTGCGCCACGCAGCCCGTGTGGTGTTTGGACCCGGATTGTACCCCCCGCCCTGAGTTATCCACAAAGGATAAGTCTGTGGATAAGTTGTGGAGATGCAGTGAATTGTTGTGCACAACCCCTTGTCCGGCGCGGGTTTCCGGGTAGGCAAAACACCTGAAAAGCCAATCCAAACAGAGACTTCGCGCTACTTCGGAGGGCCTGGCGGGCCGCACGGATACAAAAAAAACTTACCCACTGGCGATTGTGGACAATGAAATACAACAGCGGACTGCGTATTTTTGCGGCAGGGGTGCCGCGCAAGTCTCTCGACCATATGGCGCCTTGACACATCGCGCGAAAATCAGTTAAATGGCGGGTTCTGCGATGCGGCAGGGGATCACGTATGCGCATCGCCGGGTCTGACCTGTTCCGTGCAAGACCGGTTTCGTTCCACGCGGCTTTCAGCCGGCTGGGGCGCACCGGAAATGGCTGGATTGGCCGGAACAGGCAGCGGGCCGAGCAGGCTTCCCGAACCTGCGTCGCAAGCGCCGACATCGTCGGCGCGCGAGATACACGGCCGGCGGCAAGACAATCACCGCAGTCGGCAAGACCGCATCCGCGGCAGCCCAAGCGAACCATACGCGGCGGCCACGGCGCCCCGGCTCACGCCGGAGGCCGGGCGAGCCAAGATCAACCAGAGAGTGCAACATGAAACGTACCTACCAACCTTCCGTTACCCGCCGCAAGCGTACCCATGGTTTCCGCGTGCGCATGAAGACCCGCGGCGGCCGTGCCGTCATCAACGCTCGTCGCGCCAAGGGCCGCAAGCGCCTGGCAGTCTAAGGGCCTGGCGACCGGCCATGAGGGCGCCCAGCGCGCCGCCGTGGCCAACCGCCTCGCCTTTCGGATGGCCGGGAGCCCGCAGCCAGGTGCAGCTTTACCGCTAGCTTTGCCCGGCGTGCCTACCCATGCCTACCCCAAAGCCGCGAGGCTCACAAAGACGGATGAGTTTTCATCCGTTTTTGCTTTGCGCCCGCGCCGGCGCAGCCAGCACTTCGTGCTGTATGTGGGCGAGAACGGCCTGCCGCAGGCGCGCCTCGGCGTGGTGGTGGGCAAGAAATTCGCGGCGCGCGCCGCCGAGCGCAACATGGTGAAGCGCATGGTGCGGGAACTGTTCCGCCATCGGCAGGACCAACTCGCGGGCCGCGATGTGCTGCTGCGCCTGCAGGCCAAGTTTCCGCGCGCGGAGTTTGCCAGCCGCAGCGCCGTCCGCCGGGTCTGCCTGGCGGAGTTGACCGGCCTGTTCGAGGTGGCGGCGCGTCCGCTTGCGCCACGTCCCGCCGGCCCCGCCGCACCGTCCGTCGCGCCTTCCGGGGTGTCGCCGCCGAAGTCCGCGCCTTCCGGCACCCCTGCCTGACCCGCCATGAAGCGAATCCTGCTAGCCCTGCTGCGCATCTACAAGATCGCCCTGAGCCCGTTCTTCGGCTCGCAGTGCCGCTTCCTGCCCACCTGTTCCGACTACGCCCGCGAGGCGATCCTGCGCCACGGCGCGGGCCGCGGCACCTGGATGGCCGCGTGCCGGCTGTGCCGTTGCCATCCGTTCACGGATGGCGGGTATGATCCGGTGCCGCCCGCATCGCCAGCAGCACCGGCAGCATCAACACAGCAAGACCGGGGATCCGCCGCGTCTGGCCCGGCGCCAGTCACGATCCGGCTACCCCGCCCCTGATTTCCTCCGACCACAGCGAGACATGGATATCAAACGCACCATACTCTGGGTCATCTTCTCGATGGCCCTCGTGCTGCTCTACGACAACTGGCAGCGCGCCAACGGTCATCAGTCGATGTTCTTCCCGAGCGCGAACCAGCAGGCCGCCCCGGCGGCCGGCGGCACCTCGGCCGCGCAAGGCGACGTGCCCAAGGCCAACGCGGCCGCCGGCGCCACCGCCGCGGCACCGGCCGCCGCGCCGGCAGCCGCCGTGCAGCCGGCCGGCGAGAAGATCGTGGTGAGCACCGACGTGATGCGTGCCACCATCGACACCGCCGGCGGCATCCTCTCGCGCCTGGAGCTGCTGAACCAGCATGAGAAGGACGGCCAGCCCGTGGTGCTGTTCGAGCGCGACGCGACCCGCACCTACCTGGCCCGCTCCGGCCTGACCGGCGGCGACATGCCCAACC
Organism: Cupriavidus sp. WS; assembly: GCF_000395345.1. Taxonomy (NCBI): domain Bacteria; kingdom Pseudomonadati; phylum Pseudomonadota; class Betaproteobacteria; order Burkholderiales; family Burkholderiaceae; genus Cupriavidus; species Cupriavidus sp. WS. Next base: position 23,049 of record NZ_AQPL01000246.1, read on the forward strand.
ACACCACGGTGTTCGCCGCCTCGGCCGGTCCGCGCGACCTGGCCGGCACGGACAAGGTGGAAGTGACGCTGACCGGCGAGAAGGACGGCGTGAAGCTGGCCAAGACGTACATCTTCCACAAGGGCAGCTATGTGGTGGACACGCGCTTCGCCGTGACCAACGACAGCGGCAAGCCGGTCTCGCCGACGCTGTACCTGGAACTGACGCGCGACGGCAGCAAGGTCGAGCAGTCGCAGTTCTACAGCACCTTCACCGGCCCGGCCATCTACACCGACGCCGACAAGTACCACAAGATCACCTTCGACGACATCGGCAAGGGCAAGGCCAGCGTGCCGGCGGCCACCAGCAGCGGCTGGGTGGCGATGGTGCAGCATTACTTCGCCTCGGCCTGGATCCCGCAGGCCGGCAAGGAGCACAGCTTCTACGTCGAGAAGATCGACAACAACCTGTTCCGCGTGGGCGTGCAGCAGCCGCTGGGCCAGGTCGCCCCGGGTGCCACCGTGACCACCGATGCGCGCCTGTTCGCCGGCCCGCAGGAAGAGCGCATGCTCGAGAAGATCACCCCGGGCCTGGAGCTGGTGAAGGACTACGGCTGGCTGACCATCCTGGCCAAGCCGATCTTCTGGCTGCTGGAGAAGATCCACGGCATCCTGGGCAACTGGGGCTGGTCGATCATCGCGCTGACGGTGCTGATCAAGCTGGTGTTCTTCCCGCTGTCGGCGGCGAGCTACAAGTCCATGGGCAAGATGAAGGACCTGCAGCCGCGCATGACCGCGATGCGCGAGCGCTACAAGGGCGATCCGCAGAAGATGAACCAGGAGATGATGGCGCTGTACCGCACCGAGAAGGTCAACCCGCTCGGCGGCTGCCTGCCCATCGTGATCCAGATCCCGGTGTTCATCGCGCTGTACTGGGTACTGCTGTCGTCGGTGGAAATGCGCGGCGCGCCGTGGCTGGGCTGGATCCACGACCTGTCGGTGCCGGATCCGTTCTACATCCTGCCGGTGCTGATGGCCGTGTCGATGTTCGTGCAGACCAAGCTGAACCCGACCCCGCCGGACCCGGTGCAGGCCAAGGTCATGATGATCATGCCGCTGGTGTTCTCGTTCATGTTCTTCTTCTTCCCGGCCGGCCTGGTGATGTACTGGGTGACCAACAACGTCCTGTCGATCGCCCAGCAATGGCAGATCAACCGGATGCTCGGCAAGGGCAAGGCGGCCGCGGCCGCCAAGGCCTGAGGCGAAGAGACGGCTCGGGCCGGCGGGTGACGAACCCGCTGGCCACGACAAAAAGCCCGGCGCATGCGCCGGGCTTTTTATTGGGTTCCCGGCCGCGTACCGGGCGTCATTCCGCCTCGTGGCAGACCGCCTCGATGTTGTGCCCGTCCGGGTCGAGCACGAAGGCGCCGTAGTAGTTCGGGTGGTAATGCGGGCGCAGCCCCGGCGCGCCGTTGTCGCGCCCGCCGGCGGCGAGCGCGGCCTGGTAGTAGGCGTCCACCTGCGCGCGCGTCTGCGCGCGGAAGGCCACATGCAGCGGCGGCTGGTTGGGCGCGCCGCCGTTGATCCAGAATTCGGGCTTGCCCGGCGGCCCGAAGCCGGCCACGTCGGTATGCCCGGTCACGCTGGCCGGCAGCTCCATCACCTTGACCATGCCGATGGCGCCGAGCGCGGCGGTGTAGAACGCGCGGCTCCTGGCGAAATCGCTGACGCCCACGCCGGTGTGATCGATCATCTTTCGGTTTCTCCTTGAAGAAAATGGCCGTTCAGGCCAGGTCGAGCACGCTCATGGTGGCGTTGAAGCGGCTCACCAGCACTGCCTCGCCGTGCACGCTGGCGAAGACGTCGGCCTCCACCACGATGATGGCGCGGCCGGACTTGAGCACGTCGGCGCGGCAGGTCAGGCGGTCGCTGCGCGCGGCCCTGAGCAGGTTGATCTTGAATTCGGCGGTGACTACGTGGCGCCCGGCGTCGAGCATGGTGGCGGCCGCCGCGCTGGCGGTGTGGTCGGCGATGGTGGCCTGCACGCCGGCATGCACCACGCCGCCGTGCTGCAGGTGCCGCGGCGTGACCAGCAGCTCGCTCTCGCACCAGCCGGGCCCGCAGTCCACCAGGCGGATGCCCACGTCCGTGACGAAGGCGGCATCACGGAAGCCAGCCTCGATGGTATCCCGCAGCAAACGCCGTTCCTGTTCGGTGGACATGGCCGCCTCCTCGCGCTCTGGTGGCCGGGCTCCCGACAGGCGGACGGCCCGGTGCGCCCATTGCAGCGCGAAGCCGGCGCGCTGTCAATGCGTGGCCCCTCGCTCACTCTTTGACTGGCCGCATAGGCATCCCCATCCGGAAGGTGCGGCGCACCCGCCACAATCGCCTACACTGGCTTATACCCGTCCCGCCTGGACACCGGCCCGGAAGCCACCGCCGACCACCATGCCCGCCGCCAATCCCACCAGCCGCCTGCACGCCGGCATGCGTGCCATCGACGCTTTCGTGGTGCTGGCCGATGACGGCCTCGCCGCCATCGCCGACCAGCTCGACGCGCTGAACCGGCGCGACCACCCCGACGACGTCCACGCGCTGCGGGTCGCGGTGCGGCACCTGCGCGCGGTCTGCTGGGCCTTCGGGCCGGCCCTGCCCAAGGTCATGCGCGCGCGCTGGCGCGACAGCCTGCGCCAGCTCGCGCGGGCCGCCGGCGACGTGCGCGACTGGGACGTGTTCATCGGCGAGACGCTGCGGCCCGCGCTCGACCGGCAGCCCGGCGATCCCGTGCTGGCCGCGCTGAGCGACATCGCCACGATGCGGCGCCACCTCGCGCGCGCCACCATGATGGCGCAGCTGGCGCAGTACCAGCACTGGCCGCTGCCGGCGCTGCACCGCGACCTCGCCCACCTCGGCAGCGGCACCGTGCACGGCCCGCGCGCCGGCGCGCGGGCGCGCCTGGACACCTTCGCACGCCGCCGCATCCGGCGCGCGCGCGAACGGGTGAAGGCGCTGGCGCGCGCCGCGCGCGGCGCGGACCTGGCGCGCGTGCACCGCTACCGCATCGGCAGCAAGCGCCTGCGCTATGCCATCGAGGCGCTGGCGCCGGTGCTGCCGAAGCGCTTCGGCCAGCGCCTGCACGACAAGCTGGTCAGGCGCCAGGGCCAGCTCGGCAAGACCGTCGACAACGCCGTGGCGCGCCGCCTGATGGCCGAGTGCATGAACACGCCCGCGCCGGGCGCGCAGGCGCCATCGCCACCATCACCACCATCGCTGCCACCTCCGCCATCCCCGCCACCCCCACCGTCCGCGCGGGACTGATCTGCGACAATATCGCCATGACCGCATCCCAGCCCCGCTCCCACGCCGCCGCCACGCCCATCGCCGCCATCGCCACCGCGCCCGGGCGCGGCGGCATCGGCGTGGTGCGCGTGTCCGGCCCCGATGTCGGCGCCATCGCGCGCGCCGTCTGCGGCCAGGCGCTCAAGCCGCGCCATGCCACCTATCTGCCGTTCCTCGACGCGCGCGGCAAGGCCATCGACCACGGCCTCGCGCTCTATTTCCCCGCGCCGAATTCCTACACCGGCGAGGAAGTGCTCGAACTGCAGGGCCACGGCGGCCCGGTGGTGATGCAGATGCTGCTGGCGCGCTGCCTCGAAGCGGGCCGCGAGACCGGCCTGCGCCTGGCCGAGCCCGGCGAGTTCACGCGCCGCGCCTTCCTCAACGACAAGCTCGACCTGGCCCAGGCCGAAGCCGTGGCCGACCTGATCGAAGCCAGCACCGAAGCCGCCGCGCGCTCGGCCGCGCGCTCGATGGAAGGCGAGTTCTCGCAGGCCATCCACGCGCTGGTCGAGCAGGTCATCCACCTGCGCATGCTGGTGGAAGCCACGCTCGACTTCCCCGAGGAAGAAATCGACTTCCTCGAAGCCTCCAACGCGCGCGGCCAGCTCGCCGCCATCCGCGCAGCGCTGTGCGGCGTGCTCGCGCAGGCCAAGCAGGGCTCGCTGCTGCGCGAAGGCCTGTCGGTGGTGCTGGCGGGACAGCCCAACGTCGGCAAGTCCTCGCTGCTCAACGCGCTGGCCGGCGCCGAGCTGGCCATCGTCACGCCGATTCCCGGCACCACGCGCGACCGCGTGCGCGAAACCATCCAGATCGAAGGCATCCCGCTGCATATCGTCGACACCGCCGGCCTGCGCGACGACGCCGCCGACGAAGTCGAGCGCATCGGCATCGAGCGCACCTGGGAAGCCGTGCGCCGCGCCGACCTCGTGCTGCACCTCGTGGACGCCGCCGACTACGTCGAACACGGCCTGTCCGAGACCGACGACGCCATCGACGACCGCCTCTCCGGCCACCTGCCGCCCGGCTCGCCGATCCTGCGCGTGGTCAACAAGATCGACCTTGCCCCCGCCGTGGGCGCCCGGCACTTCGGCGCCAACCGCCCCCACGTGGTCGCCGCCAACGGCCCCAATCCGGCCGAGGTCTGGATCTCCGCGCGCACCGGCGCCGGCATCGACCTGCTGCGCGGCCAGTTGCTGCGCCTGGTGGGCTGGCAATCCGGCAACGAAGGCACCTTCCTCGCGCGCGAGCGGCATCTCACCGCGCTGCGCAACGCGCAATCCCACCTCGACCTCGCCACCGAGCGCGCCGAGCAGCAGGCGCAGGCGCTCGACCTGTTCGCCGAGGAACTGCGCCTGGCGCAGGATCATCTCAACAGCATCACGGGCGAGTTCACCAGCGACGATTTGCTGGGGACGATTTTTACGCGGTTCTGCATCGGGAAGTGAGGCAGGCTGAGGTCTCCTGATACAGCCAAGAGTCGCGTAAATGTTTCACCGGCGTCCGCGTGCGCCGCGCCATGTATCAACGATGACTCATCCAGAATCACCGCAGGTTGTCGCTCTCCATTGACTCTGTCCGTGCACGCCGCGCAAGGACAGCGACCCCTCCCGCTGCGTTGTCGATGTGACACCCCGCCTGTGCGGTTTTGGCGGCTCCGCAAGCAACTTTGTCCGTTCGATGTCGGCCCCAAGCCATAGATTCGTAGCACGGGATGCGAGGCAGCCCGCCAGGGGCAAGACGCGCCGGCGGCGGCAGCGGCCAAGCGCGGCTTGCCGTACTCGGCCGGCTCCGCCTCGCTCCTGGCCTGTGCACCAGCGGAGCTACACGCTATGCGTGACCACGACATCGAAGCGCAGCCGCCCCGGCTACAAGTATTCGAAGGTGTCGTTCCCCGGCAGTTGCTGGCGGAGATGAATGCGACCGTCGACGCCTGCAGGCAGGCGTGGCGGCCGGCAGATGGCCGTCGCGCCACGGACACGGCGGCGCAGTTCGCCGAGCTGCTGCGGCGGCACGATCCGTTCCGGCTGGCCGAGCGGCAGGCCTGCGCGCGTTCGCGGCAAGGCGCGCGGCAGGCGGGCTGGGCCATCGAGCGCGCCCAGCCGCTGTACGTGCTGCGCTGTATCAACGGCGGCCTGCGCGGGCAGAGCCATCTGCGGCACTACGATTCCCATATCCTGACGCTGCTGATTCCGCTGCAGCAGGCGGCGCCGTCGCGCGAGAACGGCGACCTGATCCTCTACCGGCATCCGCGCGAAGCCGTGGCGGCCTGGAAGAACGTCATCACCAAGGTGCGGCTGATCCTGATGCGCTCGCTGCCGTTTGTCGTGCGCCGGGCGCTGACCTTTCACCATCTCGCGCACGGCCGCTGCGAGCGCGTCGCGTGCGTGCCGGGCAACGTCTACGTGTTCAACGGCTTCATCACGCTGCATGCGAACCTGCACGTCGAAGCGGGCGAGCGCCGCTCGCTGATCTTCCACTATTACGATCCCGGCCTCACCGCGGGGCTGAACCACGTGCCGCGCGCCTGGCGGGCACTGCGGGACCGGCTGCTCGACGCGATCCAGCCGGTCCGCTCGCGCGACTGACCGGCGGCCGGCCGGCGCGCTCGCGCCGGGACGATCGCGCGTGCTCCCGCTCGCGTACTCCTTGCGGTACATGGCGGCACCGCCGCCGATGCCCGCCGCGGGCGCTCCTATACTGGAACCGCTGGAACAGCCTTCCGCGCGTAGCGTCACGGGCCGGCGCTGGTGTACGCGCGGATCCACATCGGCCCGGACCCAGGCTAGGAGAACGTCATGATCAATGCGCAAGGACATCTCGTCGGTACCCTGAACCACCTGATCGAGGTCGGCAAGGACGGCGAACTGAGCTGCACGACCGGCGCCCGCGAAGTGCAGAGCCCCGAGATACGCGCCATCTTGACCGGCACCGCGGAAACCTGCCGCGCCTCGGTGATGGAGCTGCAGGCGCTGGTGACTTCGCTCGGCGCCCAGCCGCGCGACCGCGGCAGCATGGGCGGCGCGCTGCACCGCGGCTGGATGGAGGTGCTGCACGTGATCGCGCCGCACAACGACGACGCCGTGCTGCAACTGTGCGAGCGCGACGAGGAAGCGGCCAGGCGGGAATACCAGGCGGCCCTGACCGGGGACATGCCGGCCGAGGTGCGCGCGGTGGTGCAGCGCCAGTACGAGGGCATGCAGTGGCATCACCAGCGCATCCACGCCATGCGCGGCATGCAGGTCCACTAGCGGACGGTGGCGCCGGTGGCAGCGCCGCCGCGCCTCACCACACGCGCGGCACCAGCCGGTACCGCACGCGGGCCGCGTAGGCGGCGTAGCCGTCCAGCCCGCGCAGCAGCTCGCGGTCTTCCATCGCCGTGCGGAACACGATGCCGGCGGCGAGCAGCAGCGACCCCGCCACGCCCCACCACGACCCCAGCAGCAGCGCATTGGCCGGCAGGAAGACCAGCACGGCCGCGTAGAGCGGATGGCGCACCAGCGCGTAGGGGCCGCTGGACACCACGCGATGCCCGCGCTCGGACTGGATCCGCACCACCGGGGCGAGGAAGGTGTTCTCGCGGCAGACCCGGTCGATGGCGGCATAGGACAGCACCAGCAGCACCGCGCCCGCGCCTTGCAGCCACGCCGGCATGACCGACCAGCGGTAGCGTCCCGCGTCCAGCCCCATCAGCGCCAGCCACGCGCACCACGCCACGCCCACGGCCACCATGAAGACGCGGTCCCACAGCGGCTGCCCGCGCTGCACCGGCGGCTTCAGGCGCTCGGCCAGCAGCGCGGGATCGTAGCGGGCCATGCGCCACGTCACCACCACGGCGCCGCCGAAGAACAGCGCCAGGTACGCCCAGCCCGCGGGCCACGCCAGCGTGCCCGCCGCGCCGAACAGCAGGGCGGCGAAGACCAGCGCCTCGGCCGCCAGCGCGAACGCAAGCCTGAACTTCATGGCGGATGCCCTCCTTGCGGCGTCCCGCGCCGGCATGCCGCCGGGAACGGCGGCGCAGTGAAGTGCGATGGGGAACGCGGCAGGGGCTACAATGGGCCGTTTCAGCGAACGAGCCACTGCCATGTCCGATTATCCGCGTTATACCCTCAATCGCTCGCTCGTCATCCTGGTGCCCCAGCAGCCGTTCTTCGACTGGATCATGGCCGTGGACACCGACCCCGTACCGTCGCTCACGCTCGAGAACGTGCGCGAGGACCAGAGTACCTTCCTGGTGCCGGACGAGGTCTCCAACGCCGCCCAGGCCGTGCAATGGGTGGAGGAGCGCTGGCGCGCCTTCTTCGAGTTCATGCTGGGCGAGTGGTTCGAGGAGTCGGCCTGGCCGGCGGCCCTGACGCTCGAGCAGTTCCGCGAGTGGTTCACGGTGCAGCACCACTCCACGGTGTTCGACATGGCGCTGGACTTCGGCATCGAGCACGAGGACTGGGAAGCCGAGGAGGAAGAGGAGGACGACGGCGAACCGGGGCTGCACCGGCTGCACTGAGGCCGTTGGCGTGGCCCGCATGACCCACATGACCTGTGAGGCGCGCGCCATGCCTGTGGACAAGTCTGTGGAGAAGCCCGAATAACCCTGTGGGCAAAGCTGTGGGCAAGGTTGTGGGCAACCCGCCGCGAACGCCGCCATTCCCGCCATGCCGGCGGCGTTGCCCGCCCGTGCCGGCCGCGCCCGTCCCGCCCGACCTTCTTGCCCGCCCCCTCTTTACCGCAGGAAACCCCGGATGTTGAACCGTACCCAGAAGACCCTGATCGGCGTCGTCGCCGTGGCCGTGCTGGCCATGCTGTGGCTGACCGGCAACCATGAGCAGCAGCAGCTCGAGCCGGCCGCGGCGGATGCCGCCGCCGATGCCTCCGCAGCCGCGGCCGCCACCGAGGCGGCCAGCGGCGCGCGCGGCGTGCCGCGCAACGGCACGCTCGACCCGATCAGCATCGACCCGGCGCGCTCCACCGACGTGCTGCCGCAATACCAGGCGGATACGCTGGTGGACGACTACCAGGACAACCCCGGCGCCGCGAACGACCGCTATCGCGGCCAGTATTTCATCGTGGAGGGCGTGGCCGCCGGCGTGCGGCGCGAGAGCGGCGACAACGTGTTCCTCGACATCCGCTCGAACAATCCGGCCGTGGCGGTGCGCGCCAGGCTGCTGCCCCAGCAGATCTGCGGCCCGGCCGGGCGCACCTGCGAAGTGGAGGCGCGCGCCACGATGGTCCGGCGCGGCCAGAAGGTGGCGGTGGAATGCACCGGCGCGGGCCAGGTGGACGGCTCGCCGCTGCTGGAAGGCTGCCTGGTCCGCGGCGGCGCCAACTGAGCGGCGCCGGCGCCTTTCTCCATCGATTCCACGCCCGTTTCCCGGCTTCCGCATGCAAACCCTGCTCTCCGTCCTCGCCCTGACCATCCTGATCGTGACCGCGGTCGGCCTGGTCTCGCCGCCGTTCATCAGCAACGCCTTTCTCAAGGGCCGCCCGGTCGGCCGCCTGCAGATCCTGCTGGTCGGCGTGTTCCTGGCCGCGATCTGCCTGGTGGCGGTCGGCAGCATGGCCACGCCGCCGGCCGCCGGCTGAGCGGCACGCGCGGCGCTTCGGCAGGCCGCTCCCGCGGCTTTGCGATGCCCGCGCCACCCGCGCCGGCCCGGAAATGCCGGACACGAGACTTGCGGGGCGCGTCCCGCGGGCGGACCAGCGCGGCCGCTTCGGGTCGCCAACGGTAGCTCCCGCCGTCCGCCAGCCGTCTCCGGCTGGCGTTTTTCCGGGCTGGCGGACCGTTTTTCCCGCTCTGTTCCACCGATTGACCGCGCGGCAACACGCCTAAAGTTGGCGGGCGCGCGTGCCGGGAGCACGCGCCCACCCGCCATGCGCCCAGGAACATCATGAAAATAGCATTGCTTGCCGCCAGCCTAGGCCTGCTGGCCACCGGCTGCGCCACCTACCAGGCGGTCGTGCCGGTCGACCGCGGCGACCGTATCGCCTCCATGCAGCCGGCCGACGGCACGCTGTTCTGCGTGATCACCAACCAGTCCAGCGGCAACGCCTACCTGGGCGCGCTGCGCGAGTCGCTCGAGGCGCGCGGCTTCGAGTTCAAGCAGCTCGCGCCGGGCTCGTCGGTGGCGGCCTGTCCCTATACCGCCACCTACTACGCGCAGCGGCAGTCGTACTGGCGCGATTTCCTCAGCTCGCTGGACATGGTGGTCTACATCAACGGCGAGCGCGCCGGCCAGGCGAAATACGACGCGCTGCGCAGCGCCGGCGGCATCAACCTGAGCGACCTGATCCCGCCCGGGCAGAAGATCGAGGACGTGGTGGAGCAACTGCTGCCCGGCATGCGGCCCCGGCCGGCCGCCGCCGGCACCGCGCCGTCGGCCCCGGCAGCCCCTTCCGCGCCGGCCGCGTCCGCTACGCCAGCCTGAACACCTCCACCGCCTGACGCAGCTCCTGCGCCTGCTGGTGCAGGCTCTGCGCGGCCGCCGCGGCCTGCTCGACCAGCGCGGCGTTCTGCTGGGTGGCGTTGTCCATCTCGTTCACGGCGCCGTTGACCAGCGCGATGCCCTGCGCCTGCTCGCGCGAGGCCACGGTGATGTCGCCCATCAGCGCGGCGATGCCTTCCACGCGGCGCACGATGTCCTCGATGGCGGCGCCGGCCTGCTGCACCGCCTCGTTGCCGGCGCGCACGTCGGCCACGGTGCGCTGGATCAGCGTCTTGATCTCGCCGGCGGCGCCGGCGCTGCGCTGCGCCAGCCCGCGCACCTCGCCCGCCACCACCGCGAAGCCGCGCCCGTGCTCGCCCGCGCGGGCGGCTTCCACCGCCGCGTTGAGCGCGAGGATGTTGGTCTGGAAGGCGATGCCGTCGATCATGCCGATGATGTCCACCACCTTCTGCGCGTTGCCGTGGATGCCCGCCATCGTGCCGACCACGCGCGCCACCGTGGCGCCGCCGGTGCGCGCGGCCTCGGCGGCGCTGCGCACTGCCTCGTTGGCGTCGTGCGCGCTGTCCGCGTTCTGCTTCACGGTGGCGGAGAGCTCGTCGATGCTCGACACGGTGCGCTCCAGGCTGGTCGCCTGCGCGGCGGTGCGCGCCGACAGGTCGGCGTTGCCGCTGGCGATCTGGCTGGTGCTGCCGGCGATGGCCGCCGCGCTCGCGCGCACGGTGCCGACGATGTCCGACAAACCCTGGCCCACGCCGTCGATGGCGCGCAGCAGCCGGCCCATCTCGTCCTGGCGCCGGCTCGCCATGCGCGTGCCGAGGTCGCCCCCGGCGATGCGCGCCGCGGCCTGGGCGGCGGTGCCGAGCGGCACGCTGACCATGCGCCGCAGCAGCCACCAGAAGCCCGCCGACACTACCAGCGCCAGCGCCACGCCGGCCAGCAGGAAGCGGTCGCGGCTCGCCACCAGTCCGGCGCGCAGCGTCTGCACCGGCACCGAGCCGGCGATGATCCACTGCCAGTCCGGGTAGGTGGTGAAGGCCGTCACGCGCTCGGCCGCGGGCGTGTTGCCCAGCGCCGCGGTGTGCGTCATCACGCCTTGCTTGCCGGCGATCATGTCGCGCACCCAGGGCTTGCCGCCGGCGTCGGTGGCGTCCAGGATCACGCTGCCCTCGGCGGCGCCGCGGCCGACCATCAGGCGGCCCTGGTCGGGGCCGGGGCTCGCGTCGATCACCATGAACTCGCCATTGCCGCCGACCTGCTTGCGGCGGATGCGGTTCTTCAGCATGGCCAGCTCGGCATTGACGTTGACGCCGACGAACAGCGCGCCCACCACGCGGCCGGTGGCGTCGCGCACGGGCTCGTACTTGCTCATGTACGGCTTGCCGAACAGCCACGCCAGCGCGCGGTAGGCGCGGCCCGACATCAGCGCGGCGTAGGCCGGATGGGTGCGGTCGAGCACGGTGCCCACGGCGCGCTCGCCGCCCTGCTTCTTGAGCGACGTGGTGATGCGCACGAAGTCCTCGCCGCTGCGCGCGAACACCGTGGCGGCGGCGCCGCCGGTGGTGGCCTGGAAGCTGTCGGGAATGGCGAAGTTGCCGTTGAGCGTGACTTCGCCGCTCCTGAAGCGCGGCGTGGCCTGGCCGGCCACCTCCACGGTATCGGCCGCGTCCAGCGTGTACGGGCCGGGCACCTGCGCGGCGAAGCTGAGCATGAAGCGGTCGGACTCCTGCAGCATGGTGTCGTCGAGCTGGCCCACCAGTTCGCGCAGGGTGTCGGCCTCGGCCACGATGGCGTTGCGCGCCTGCGCCTCGAGCAGGTTCATGCTGCTGGCCGACAAGGCCAGCGCATAGGCGCCAAACACCGCCAGTTGCACCAGCAGCACCACCGCGGCGATGCGCGTGCCGATGCTCCAGGCGCCGGGGTGCAGCCGCGCGCGCAACGGGCGCGCGGACGGTGGCCTGCCGGAAGACGAGGCGGGGGACGGCGCGGCAGGTCGCGGGGACGGCGCGGCGGACGGCGCCAGGGGCGCCGCCACGGCATGGACAGTGACAGTTGAACGCAAGAGCAGCTCCGTCAATGAGTGCCATGCGCCACCTGGCGCACGGGCGGCGCGCGCTCTGCGGCGCGTCGCCATTGCGGAGGTTTACGGCGGGCGCGCCGCGGCCTTGACCGCCGCGCGGCGAAATCGCCTAGAAGCGCGGCTCTAGCTTGCGCGCGGTGCAGCCGGCGCTTCGTTGTGGTGCACTTTGCCGCGCGTCCTGCCCGCAGGACGCGCGGCGCCCGATCATGCCCGAACGATCATCCCGCCGGCCATCGAGCCAACCATTCAGCCGACCAGCCGGCCCAGCCGCACCACGGTCACGCCGGGGCGCAACTGGCGCAGCGACGGCATCACCAGCACGCAGTCCGGGTAGGGCGTCACCACCGGCTCGCCGTCGCGCCAGCCGATCACGG
>NZ_AQPL01000247.1:0-1838 GCF_000395345.1 Cupriavidus sp. WS
CGTCGCGCCAGCCGATCACGGTGCCGGCCTCGGGGAAGGTCTCCAGCCCGGTGTACGGGCCGGCGAAGCGGAAGTCCATGCTGGCTGCCACCACCGGCTCGGTCACGCGCACCACGCGCTGCGGCCGCGGCGGCTGCAGCCAGCCGGCGGGCACGTCGGCCGCGTCAATGATGCCGGCGTTGAGCAGGAAGCGCGCGGTGCTGTCCTTCGCCACGCTCACCGAGGCGGTTTCCCAGTGCTGGCCGCATTCGATCAGCAGCGCGTTCTTCGCGCTGGCGGCGTCGCCGAAGCCTTCGTAGTCGCGCATGCGGCGGCCTTCGGGGTGGCCTTCGTCGACGATCACGTTGGCCGGCGCGCCGACCGCGCGCGCCAGCTCGATGCCCTTGTCGAGCGGGCCGGAGACGATCAGCGGCAGGCTCTTCTCGTGCATCGAGTGCAGGTCCAGCAGCAGGTCCACGGTGTCGATCACCGGGCGCATGGCGCGCGCGCGGCGCAGCTCGGACGAGTCGCGGCCGGCGTCGTCGAGCACGGCGGCGGTCCACACGCGGTTGAAGTCCTGGTCGACGTAGCGCGAGGCGTCGGGCTTCGCCGCGTCGAACGTGTGGTACGCATCCACGTTGGCGAAGGCCAGCGTCAGGCGGCCGCGGCGCGGGCGCAGGCCGGCGTCCAGCAGCGCCTTGACGGTGATGGCGCCGCACACCTCGTTGCCGTGCGTGAGCGCGTTGATCATCACGTGCGGGCCGGGCGCGCCGCTGTCGAAGGTGTGCACGTAGGGCACGCCCGCGTTGCCGGCGGCGTAGGGGCGGATGTCGGGGAATTCGACTTCGACCGGATAGGCGTCGAAGGTAGGGACTTGGGTATGCATGTGTGTGGGTTGGCTAGCTTGCCTGTTTGAGCGGGAATCCCGGCGGCCGGAAATCCGGGCGCCGCTGGTGGCAAGCAAATGGCACGCCTGCCGCCGTTTGCCGCCATCGTTGCCATTATTGGTGCATTGCGGTTATTCGTGGATGCCGGCGGCCTGCACGATGGCCTTGTACTTGCCGGTCTCGCGCTTGACGAAGGCGGCGAACTGCGCCGGGCCGCCCGGCGCCACCGCCACGCCGGCCTCGGCCAGCTTCTTCTTCACCTCGGGCAGCGCCAGCACGGCCTGCATCTCGGCGTCGAGGCGCTCGACGACCGCGCGCGGCGTGCCGGCCGGCGCCATCAGCCCGAACCACACGCCCATGTCCACGCCCCTGAGCGCGCTGCTCTCGGCCAGCGCCGGCACGCCGGGCGCCACCTGGGCGCGGTGCGCCTCGGTCACGCCATAGGCCTTGACGCGGCCGGCCTGGATATGGGGCAGGGCGGACGACAGCACCATCACGGCGAGGTCGATCTGGCCGCCGAGCAGGTCGGTCGACATGGCCGACGCGCCCTTGTAGGGCACGTGCGTGATGTTGACCTTGCCCTGCTGCTTGATGAGTTCGCCGGCGAGGTTCAGCGGCGTGCCCACGCCCGACGAGGCATAGGCCAGCTTGCCCGGCTGCGCGCGCGCCAGCGCGATCAGCTCGTCGGCGTTCTGCGCCGGCAGCCCCGGCTTGCCCACCAGCACCATCGGCTGCGTGCCGACGAAGGTGATGGGCGCGAGGTCGCGCTCGCCGTCGTAGCGCACGGCGGGATTGGTCAGGCGCGCGATCGAGACCTCGCTGCCCGAGCCCATCAGCAGCGTGTAGCCGTCCGCGTCGGCCTTGACCACCCTGGCCGCGCCGATGGTGCCGCCGGCGCCGCCGAGGTTCTCGATCACCACGCTCTGGCCCAGGCGCTTGCCGAGCTCCGGCGCGATGGTGCGCGCCACCAGG
>NZ_AQPL01000248.1:0-2424 GCF_000395345.1 Cupriavidus sp. WS
CAGGCGCTTGCCGAGCTCCGGCGCGATGGTGCGCGCCACCAGGTCGACGCTGCCGCCGGCGGTGTAGCCCACCACCAGCGAGATCGGCCTGGCGGGCCAGCCCGCCGCGCCGGCGACACCGGCAAGCAGGCACAAGGACGCGGCGGCGGCCGCGCGCAGCAGTTTGTTCATGGCTCTCTCCCTTCGTGGATTCGTGGTCTCGCCGCCGTGCGCATGTATGGATATGCGGATATGGCGATGTGCGGCGATCTTAGAGAGCGGGCGGGCGCAGCAACGTGCGGCTTTGGCAACGGCGCTTGCCGAATCGGCAAGGCGGCGCGGGAAAAGGAAAAAGCTAGGCGGCGGTGGCGGCGCGCCAGAAGGCCTCGGCCAGCGCGCGCATGGGCGCGCGCGTGCGATAGAGCAGGATCTGCATGGCGAGGTCGGACTCGCCGCCGGCCTCCAGCCCCGCGCGCACCAGGCGCCCGGCATGGAGGTCGTCGGCGATCAGCCGCGCCGGCAGCCACGCCAGGCCCATGCGCTGGCGCACCATCTCGTGCACCGATTCGGGGAAATCGCTCACCGCGATCACGTCCAGGCGCGCGGCCAGCCGGCGCCGCGCGATCTCGCCGTCGACCATGCGGCCCAGCGTGAGCGTCTCGGCATACGCGATCATCGGCACCGGCGCGTGCCGGCCGCGCGCCTGCAGCTTGTACTGCGGGCCGCCGCCGGGCGCCGCGGCGCTCACGCAGACCAGCCGCTCCTCGCCGGCGAGATAGCGCTGGTAGCGCGCCTCGTCCAGCGTCACCGGCTGCTCGGGCGAGTTGTAGCAGAGCAGGAAGTCGGCGTCGCCCTCGGTGAACATGGCCAGCGCGTCGTGCGTGGGGAACGTCGACAGGCGCGTGCGGAAGCCCGCCGCCACCGGGTCGTGGCGCAGCGCGTGGCGCAGGCCCGCCAGCCACGCCGGCACCATCGAGCGCGCCAGCGTCTTGCCGGTGGCGATCACCACCGTGCTGGCATCGGCGCGGTGCGCCGCGCGCAGCGACAGGCGCGCCTCGTCCAGCGTGCGCAGCGCGTCCCCGGCGGCTTCGAGGAACTGGCGGCCTTCGTCGGTCAGGCGCACCGGGAACACGCTGCGGTCGATCAGCGGCGCGCCGGCCCACACTTCCAGCGCCTGCATGCGGCGCCCGAACGCGGGCGGCGTGACGTTGCGCAGCTCGGCCGCGCGCGCGAGGCTGCCGGCCTGGGCCAGGCACACGAAATCCTCGAGCCAGCGGATATGCATGGGAAGGTGCGGTGAAGTTGACGGTCGATGAAGCGGCGCGGACATTGTAGCGGCATGCCGGCACCATGCAGGCTTCTCCTGGACACCGCGCGGGCACCATACGTGTGCCATACATGGGCCATACGGGCGCCGCGCGAGTCGGGTAGAATTTTTCGCATGGCCCTCTTCAAGCGCAGCGCCGCGTCCTCCTCCAGTTCCCCGCCGGACAGTGCCTCGGGCAATGCGCCGGGCAATGCGCCGAGAAGCGCGCCAGGAAGCGCGAAACCGAGAAGCGCGAAAGACGGCGCGACAGGCGGCGCGCCCGCCGAGTACACCATCGACGAACTCGCGCGCGCGGCCGGCACCACGGTGCGCAACGTGCGCTCCTACCAGGACCGCGGCCTGATCGACCCGCCCGAGCGGCGCGGCCGCGTCGGCATCTACACGCAGGCGCACCTGGGCCGCCTGCGCCTGATCAACCACCTGCTGGCGCGCGGCTACACGCTCAACAACATCCAGGAACTGCTCAAGGCCATCGTCGAGGGCCACGACCTGCGCTCCATCCTCGGACTGGAATCCGCCATCGCCAGCCCGTGGACCGACGAAGTGCCGCGGCACTACTCCTACCTCGCGCTGGCCAGGCTGTTCGGCCGCGCGGTGTCGCGCCCGGCGCTGGCCAAGGCCATCGCGCTGGGGCTGCTGGAGCCGGACGGCATGGGCTACCTCGCGCGCAGCCCGCGCACGCTGGCCGCCGGCGCCGAAATCGCGCGCGCGGGTTTCCCGATCGAGGACGTGCTCGCCATCATCGAACATGCGCGCGGGCATTTCGAAGCGGTGTCGGACCGCATCGTGGCGATGGTGGTGCGCGAGCTGGACCGCTTCGGCGAAGGCAAGCTGCCACCGCCGCAGGACGTGCCGCGGCTGGTGGACATCCTCTGGCGTATCCGCCCGCTGGCGATGGTGGCGGTGGAAGCGGAGATGATGCGGGCGCTGGAGTTGTCAGCGAACAAGTATCTTGGAGATCGGGTGGCGGCGATTATTGAGCATTTGCATGATGGGGAGGGGCGGGCCTGAGCGGCTGGGCTTTTTTTGGTTATTTGGTTTTTTAAGACAAAGGCTTTAAAGAATTAAAGTCAGATTCAAAGGCTTAACTTCAAGGTCAACGGCTGAACGTCAAAGTC
>NZ_AQPL01000249.1:0-23725 GCF_000395345.1 Cupriavidus sp. WS
ACAAAATTCCTGACACGTCCGGGGGATATATTTACATTGACGCCGTTGGTAAAGTATTTCCTGTCCAAGACGCCGTCACCATACGAAAAAGCGCTCTCCGTGCAATCCAGAGCAGAGCAGGCCCAGGCAATGCATCATCTATTGCTTGCAAATGCGCGGGCGGTCAGGAACTATCGCGAGGGAAAATTCCATGGAAAGATCGGTATTGCTCTGAATCTTTCCCCGTGTATCGACCCGGTTACACCAGATAGCTCGGCGGCGAATACCTGTAGTCTAGTTCATAATGGCTGGATTCTTGATGCTCTGTATAGAGGGGTTTATCCTGCCTCGATTGAGAGTAATTACCGGAAATATGCGCCATCATTCAAGCCATCCAAGAGTGAAATGCAGTCGATCATGCAAGGTCGGCCCGATTTCATCGGGGTGAACTACTATTCGCCGACCTTGGTGAAAAATGATGATTCGCAGCCCTTCGGGGTCGGCAATGTCGCTAATTCGGACAAATTTCCATCGTACAATGGTCCGGTGTCGCCGGCACATATGCTTCAATTGCTTCAGTGGCTAGACAAGAATTACGATCATCCCGAGATGATCATCACTGAGAATGGAGCTGGCTTTGGTGCATCTGACGAGAGGATGGGTACGGGCGTCGTGCTGGATCCATTGCGGGCGAAATATCTGGTGGGGCATGCGGACATTGTGGAGAAGGCGAGGGCGGAGAAAATTAATCTCAGCGGCTATCTTTTCTGGAGCTTTCTGGATAACTTCGAATGGCTATTCGGATATCAGAACAGATTTGGGCTTGTCAGCGTAAATTTCGATGATCCCTCACTGAAGCGCACTCCCAAGAGCAGCTATTTTGCCTATAAGGATTATATTTCTTCGTATAAAAAAAGAAATGGCTGCAAATAGAATGGTCGTTTGAATCTGGCCCGCCGCCACACGTCCTTTTTTTATTTTCCGAAAGGTGGCACCTCAAAGGCGCGGGCCAGATGTCTCTACCGTAACTTGCGGTGCATGTCCTTTTACAGCCTCCCTGGCCGTAGGATGAACTCCCACTGACCTGCTATTCGAATTAGTGAGTATGTTTCCGCTTTTTTTCGCGCTGCCCGGCCCAAGCGGTTGCCGTCATCATGGTCAGTGATGAGGTGAGACAACGCGGAGGCCAATGCAAGGTTGTCATTCACGGGTACCACGAGGGAGTCGTCATTTGAGCAAAGCAGCTCTCTTGGTCCAACTTTGCAGTTCGTTGATACCACTGGCAGCGCAAATGCCATTGCCTCAAGCAATACAAGTCCAAAGCCCTCATAGCGAGAACTCAGGCAGAAGATCGCGGCGTTTTTATAACATTGGTCGATGCTCGCGCTAATTCCGAGCATACTGACCGAACTCTCTATGCCGAGATTGCGGGCCGATATCTCCAGCGCTTGCCGTTCTTCGCCTTCACCGACGATCTCAAGCCGCCAGTCCGGGTGCCGGGGCGCAACCCATGCCCATGCATTCAGCAGCACGTCGAATCCCTTCGCATGCACCAGCCGGCCCACAGCCAGCACTGTTTTCGAATCGCGGCTGGCCGGCACCTCGGGAAATGGAAATGGCAGCGGGTTCGGAATGGCTTCGACACGGCAGCGCGGCGCCAGCGCGGTCAGCCACCGCTGCCGGTCGCGCTCCGTCAGCACCACCACCGCATCATCGAACCTCGCCGCCAGCCGCCGCGCAATCCGCCGCGCCGGCTTGCCGAGGTCCTCGTCGAAATGGCAGTGCTCCCAGGCAATCCGGCGCACGTTCAGCCCCAGCGTCGCCGGCAGCGTGAACAAGGTCAGCATGGTGTCGACGTCGATCAGCACGTCGATACCATGTCGCCTGACAAAGCGCCGGATGCCGGACACCGTGGCTAAGTAGGCCCGCTTGAACGACGGCCGCTGCGCGAACAGCGCGTGGTGCCTGACCGCCGGATGCAGGGCAAAGCAACTGCGCTCGTCCCACAGGCTCAGGATCAGCACCGGATAGCCGCGCTCGGCGAGGGCGTTGGCGATGACCGCGGTCATCCGCTCGGCACCTGCAAAGGCGTTGAGCGTGCCGGTCAGAAAGCAGATCGTCGGCAGCGTCTTCATGAGGATGAGGTGGCGAGCGCGGGGGCTTTCCTGCTGCGCCACCACAGCCACAGCCCGAATGCCACGGCCACGGCATTGCCGGCCGTATAGCCTCCGACCGCGCCCCAGGCGCCGTAGGCGGGCACCGTCACGAGGTCGAAGGCCAGCGTGACGCCGAATACCACGCCCCACTTGATGGCGATCCATTCGGGGCGCCGCAGGTAGACCGGCAGCAGCGTCAGGCCGACGTCGGCGAAGATCAGCGTCGACGAGAGCGCGGCGGCGCGCAGCAGCGATGCGGAGGACGAGAACGCGTGGCCGTACAGCAACTGGACGATCCACGGCGCGCCGATGGCGATCAGGATAGCGCCGCAGAGGCCGATCGCGGTCATGCCGATGGCGATGCGGGCGATGTTGGCGCGCGCGGTGGCGAACTCGGCCTTGCCGTACACGTAGATCGGCGCGACGCCGGCGGCCAGGATGGTGGCCACGACGGTGTAGTTGTCGAGTATCTGCATGCAGGCCGCATACGCGCCGAAGTCGGCCAGCGTCACCGCGGGCTGCAGTACCAGCTGGTCGATCCGGCGCGCGCCCATCATCAGCATGAAGCTGACCCAGAACAGCGCGCCGTTGCGCATGAGTTCGCGGGTGAGCCCGAAGTCGTACCGCAGGGGGCCGCGTTCCGCATGCGTCAGGTAATAGAGGGCCAGCAGGCCGGCGAGGATGACCGCTTCGGCGGCGAAGGCGCCGGCGAAGCCCGGCACGCTGTGCGTGCCCGCGGCGAACAGGGCCGCCACGAGGCCGGCCTTGACGGCCAGCGATGCCAGGCTGAACAGGGTGTTGGGCCGGTTGTTGGTGTGGGCCTGCATCCAGGCCACCACGATGCCGAACGGTTCGCGCAGCAGGATCGCGATGCCGAGCAGCAGCGCCGCGGCCCAGGTTTCGGCGGCGGGCCGCTGCAGCAGCAGGTAGCCGCACATCAGCAGGTAGCCGAGCACGGCGCCGCCGATCCGCAGCGAGAACGCGTGGGCAAGCAGCCGGTGCTGCGCCTGCGGCGACGGCGTGGCGACCAGCCTGGGCACGACGACTTCGCCGCCGCAGATCAGCGCGACCGAGGCGGCGATCAGCACCACGGCCTGCGCGTACTGGAAGTGGGCGAAGCCTTCGGGCCCGAGCGCGCGCGCGAGCATGGCGACGATGCCGATGCCGGCGGTGACCTGGATGCCGCGCTCGGCGAGCATCCAGAACAGGTTGCCTGCAACGCGGCGGCGCATCAGGCGGGCTCCGCGCAACGCGCGCCGCGCGCGGCGGCGAGGCTGGCGTAGCAGTCCAGCCACTGGCGGGCGACCGCCTCGATGCCGAAGCGCGCGGCGATGCGCTGGCGGCGCGCGGCCTGGGCTTCGGGCGAGCCGGCGCCGGCCTCGAGCGCGCGGCGCATGGCGGCGGACAGGGCGGCGGCGTCGCCCCGTGGGACGATCTGTCCCGCATCGCCGAGCATGTCGGCGACGCCGGGCGCATCGGTGGAGACGACCGGACAGCCGCATGCGAGCGCTTCGGCAATGACAAGCGGCATGCCTTCGATGCGCGAGGACAGGACGAACAGATCGGCCGCGCTCAGCAGTTCGGGAATGTCACGCCGCATGCCCAGCAGCGTGGCGCGGCCGGTCAGCCCGAGCCGGTCGATGGCGCTGGCCAGCGCGGCACGCTCGGGGCCGTCGCCGGCGATCGCCAGGTGCGGCGTGCGGTCGGACGACTCCGTTGTCATGTCGAGGCGGCTGAATGCTTCGAGCAGGAGGTCTTGCGCCTTCTCCGGGACCAGCCTGCCGACATTGAGGACCAGCCTCGCGCCGGGCGCGAGGCCGAGGGCGGCGCGCGTGGCCTGCCGCAGTTCGGGCCGCGGCCGGAAGCGGTCGATGTCGATGCCGTTCGGCACCACGACGATGCGCTCGGGTCGCACCGCGCCGGCATCGATCATGCCCTGGCGCCCGTCGGCGCTGACGTGGGTGGTGAGCGTGGCCCAGCGGTCGGTCAGCCGGTAGGCGAGCATGCGCAGCCGGCCGCCTTCGCGAAAGCTGTGCGCGGTGCAGACCACCGGCGGCGTGCGCGCGATGCGCGTGAGCGCGCGCGCGAACACGTTGGCGTGGACCATGTGCGCATGGATGACGTCGGGCCGCCAGTCCTGCACGAAGCCGCGCAGGCGCCACAGCGCGCGCGCCATCGACCACGGCGTCTTGCGCATGTCCAGGCAGAGCTGGGTCGCCGCCTCGGGCACGTCGACCTCGCGGCCGGGCGTGAGGCTGACGACTGCCACCGCATGGCCGAGCGCGATGAACTGCCGTGCCAGCGCGGCCACCTGCTGTTCGGCGCCGCCGAGTTTCAGGCCGGTGCCGAGCAGCAGGATGCGCATCGGCGGGCGGGGCTGGCCGGGATCGCGTGGCTGCTTCACCGCGCGCCATACCCCGTCAACAACGTCCGCAGCGTCTTCACCGCGATCAGCAGGTCCAGCGCGAACGAGCAGTGCTTGACGTAATACAGGTCGTAGCTGAGCTTGGTCACGGTCTCTTCATGCGTGCCGACGTAGCCCTGCTGCACCTGCGCCCAGCCGGACAGGCCGGGCCGCACGAGATGGCGGTAGGGGTAATAGGCGATGGTGCGGGCGAACTCCTCGACCATCGGCACCTGCTCGGGGCGCGGGCCGATCAGGCTCATGTCGCCGGCCAGCACGTTCCACAGTTGCGGGATCTCGTCCAGGCGGTACTTGCGGATGACGCGGCCCACGCGGGTGACGCGCGGATCGCGGCGCGCGGCGAACTGCGCCGGGGCGCCGGCGTCGTATCCCATGCTGCGGAACTTGAGCATGGTGAACGGCTTGCCGAACAGGCCGACGCGGGCCTGGCGGAACAGCACCGGGCCCGGCGACTCCAGCCGGATGGCGAGGCCCACGACGAGGCTCACGGGCAGCGCGACAGGCGCCAGGCACAGCACGGCGGCGAGGTCGATCGCGCGCTTGGCGAAGCTGTAGAAATAGTGGGCGGCGTAGTCGTCGAGGAAGTTCTCGTCGATGTGGGCCAGGCCGACGCGGCCGGTGAGCATTTCGCCGATGCGCTCCACCGAGTACATGCGCACGTGGCTGAGCTTGAACTGGGCCAGCACGCGGGTGCGCTCGGGGTCGGCGGTGGCGTTGCGGTCCAGCATGAGGCCGTCGCAATGCACGGCTTCGTCGAGCGAGCTGATGGCCTGGAAGCGCGTGGGGCTGGCCGGCGCGGCACCGGGCATGGCGAGGATGCGTTCGAGCTGCGCCAGCGTGGCGGCGTCGGTGTAGCCGAACACCGGCACGTAGTTGCGCACGAAGCGGCGGTAGCCGAACCAGATCCAGCCCAGCGTGGTGAGGTAGCTGAGCAGCAGCGCGCCGCGCGAGTATTCGAGGTGGAACGCGGCGAAGCCGAACAGCAGCGCGGCGAAGGGCAGCGTGGCGGCGAGGCCGACCAGGCTGTTGCCTTCCATCGCCGGCAGGTGCAGCGAGCGGTGCAGCAGCACGAAGGCGGACAGGTAGGGCAGCACCGACCACAGCAGCGTGCGGCTGAACACATGCGTGACCAGCCCGGTGTGGCGGGCGAACTCGGCCAGCGCGGCGTTGAGGCCGAACAGCAGCAGGCCGAACAGCGCCCACACCAGCATGCGGCTGGCGCGGCGAATGGTTTCCGATCCCCGCGAACGGGGTAATTGGGCGGCACGGCTCACGCTGTGGCTCTTGTTCATGTTCCGCTCGCTTTGCTGCGGGCCGCCGCGCGCGCGGCGGGGCGCCTGCCGGCCAGTGCCTGCTGGTAGACCGCCCAGGTGGCTTCGGCCATCGGCGCGAGGCCGAATTCGCGCGCCCAGCGCGCGCGCGCGGCCTGCCCGAGCGAGGCGCGCAGGCCGGCATCGCCGGCCAGCCGTTGCAGCGCGGCGGCCCAGGCTGCCTCGTCGTTGCCGGGCACCAGCAGGCCGCAGGCGCCGTCTTCGAGCTGCTCGCGGATGCCGGGTAGGTCGCTGGCGGCGACCGGCAGGCCCGCGCGCATGGCTTCCAGCACCGACAGCGGGAAGCCTTCGTGGTCGGAGGCCAGCATGAAGGCCTGGGCCGACGCCAGCAGCGCCGGCACGTCGGCCACCGCGCCGGCGAAGCGGACCCGGCCGGGCGCCACGGCTTCGGCCAGAGTACGCAGGGCATCCAGTTGCGGGCCTTCGCCGGCGATCACCAGTTCGCAATCGGGCAGCGCGGCGTGCGCGAACGCGCGGATCGCCAGGTCGGCGCGCTTGGGCGCGGCCAGGCGCGCCACCATGACGATGCGGCGCAGCGGCGCGTGCGGCGCGGCGCGCGCCGGCGTGTCGGCGATGCCGTTGCGGATCACGCTGATGTGCGACGTGGCGATCGGCAGCGACGCGGCCAGCTCGCGCTCGGCCTGCGCCACGCAGATCAGGCGCGTGGTGAGCGGGGCCAGCAGCCATTCCGCCGCGCGCGCGGCCAGGCGCTGGCGCGCGGGCGCGGCGGCCTTGAAGGCGAAGCCGTGCACGGTATAGACCACCGGCACGCCGAGCAGCCAGCCGGCCACCCGGCCGAGCGCGCCGGCCTTGGCGCTGTGCGTGTGGATCAGGTCGGGCGCGGCGGCGCGCAGCGCGCCCAGCAGTTGCCGGAACGCGGCCAGCGCGCGCAGCGGCGACAGCGCGTTGTCCAGCAGCGGCAGGCGCACGGTGCGCGCGCCCGCGGCGCGGGCGTGGTCGAGCAGCGGGCCGTTGCCGCCGGCCAGCAGCGTCGGTTCGATCCTGCCGCGCAGGGCTGTCAGCAGGTCGGCGACGTGCGTCTGCGCTCCCCCGATCTCGGAGTTCGTGATCAGGTAGGCAACGCGCGGACGGGAAGCGGGCAGGGAAGGTGGCACGGGCAAGGCACTAGGGGCGGCACGCCGGCAGTGGGCCGGCGCGTCCGCGGCGCCGATTTTTTCCGGCACAGCCGCACGATTATAACTGGCGCGTCATCCGCATTCCGGCAAAATACGGACTTTGGCGCGTTTGCCGCCGGCCCGCGGGCCGGTGCCGCCGCCGCGCACCGCCGGCCATTCAATCGACCACTCTCAGGATGTGACCCATGCAAGCTGATCCTTCCATTTTCAAGGCCTACGACATTCGCGGCATCGTTGGCAAGACCCTGACACGCGACGTGGCGCGCGCGATCGGCTTGTCCTTCGGCTCGGCCGCCGCCGAGCAGGGCGAGCGCGCGGTGGTGGTCGGCCGCGACGGGCGCCTGTCCGGGCCGGATCTGCTGGGCGGTCTGGTCGAGGGGCTGCGCGCCGCGGGCGTGGACGTGATCGACCTGGGCATGGTCGCCACGCCGATGGTCTACTTCGGCACCAACATCGAGCTGGCCGGCCGCCGCGCCGCCTCCGGCATCATGGTCACCGGCAGCCACAACCCGCCCGACTACAACGGCTTCAAGATGGTGCTCGGCGGCAAGGCCATCTACGGCGAACAGATCCAGGCGCTGCGCCAGCGCATCGAAGCCGGCCGGTTCGCCAGCGGGGCCGGCAGCTACGAGCAGGTCGACGTCCGCCAGCAGTACCTCGACCGCATCACCGGCGACGTCAAGCTGGCGCGCCCGATGAAGATCGCGCTGGATGCCGGCAACGGCGTGGCCGGCGCCTTCGTCGGCGACCTGTTCCGCGCGCTCGGCTGCGAGGTCACGGAGCTGTTCTGCGAGGTGGACGGCAATTTCCCCAACCACCATCCCGATCCGGCCCACGTGGAGAACCTGCAGGACCTGATGCGCTGCCTGCGCGAGACCGACTGCGAGCTGGGCCTGGCCTTCGATGGCGACGGCGACCGCCTTGGCGTCGTGACCAAGGACGGGCAGGTGATCTTCCCCGACCGCCAGTTGATGCTGTTCGCCGAGGAGATCCTGGCGCGCAACCCGGGCCAGCAGATCATCTACGACGTCAAGTGCACCGGCAAGCTGGCGCCGTGGATCCGCCAGCAAGGCGGCGAACCGCTGATGTGGAAGACCGGCCACTCGCTGGTCAAGGCCAAGCTCAAGGAAACCGGCGCGCCGCTGGCCGGCGAGATGAGCGGCCACGTGTTCTTCAAGGACCGCTGGTACGGCTTCGACGACGGCCTGTACACCGGCGCGCGCCTGCTCGAGATCCTCTCGAAGCACGCCGACCCGAGCGCGGTGCTCAATGCGCTGCCCAACTCCAACTGCACGCCCGAGCTGCAGCTCAAGTGCGCCGAGGGCGAGGCCTTCACGCTGCTCGACCAGATCCGCGCCAACGCGAAGTTCGACGGCGCGCGCGAGGTCATCACCATCGACGGCGTGCGCGTGGAATACGCCGACGGCTTCGGCCTGGCACGCCCGTCCAACACCACGCCGGTGGTGGTGATGCGTTTCGAAGCCGACAGCGATGCCGCGCTGGCCCGCATCCAGGCCGAGTTCAAGCGCGTGATCCTGGCTGAAAAGCCGGACGCGCAACTGCCGTTCTGAGCGGATGTCGCTGACCGCGCCCGCGAAGGGCGGAACGAGCAATGCGGGTGCGACGGGCGTAACGGGCGCGACAGACGCCGCAGGTGCGGTCGGCGAAGCCGCCGCGCCCTACGCGCTGCCCGCAAGGCCGCGCATCCTGGTGGTCAAGGTCTCGTCGCTGGGCGACGTGGTGCACAACATGCCGCTGGTGCATGACCTGCGCGCGCGCTGGCCGGAGTGCGAGATCGACTGGGTGGTCGAAGAAGGCTATGCCGACCTGGTGCGCCTGCTGCCCGAGGTGCGCCGGGTGATTCCGTTCGCGCTGCGGCGCTGGCGCAAGCGCGTCTACCAGGGCGCGGCCTGGCGCGAGATCGGCGCCTTCCGCCGCGCGCTGCGCGAGCAGGCCTACGATGCCGTGATCGAGACCCAGGGCCTGCTCAAGACCGCCGTGGTGGCGCGCGTGGCGCGCCGCCACGCGGGCGCGCCGGTGATCGGGCTGGGCAACGCCACGCAGGGCTCGGGCTACGAGCCGGCCGCGCGGTTGTTCTATACCGACCCGGTGACCGTGCCGCTGCAGACCCATTCGGTGCGGCGCTCGCGCCTGCTCGGCGCGGCGCTGACCGGCATCGCGCCGCCCGGGCCGCCGCGCTTCTTCGGCCCCGGCGCGCGCAGCCTGCATGTCGACGATCCGCTGTGGGCCGCTTTGCCCGCGCGCTACGCGGTATGCTTCCATGCCACCGCCGGCGCGAAGAAACGCTGGCCGCTGGCAAGCTGGCACGAACTCGGCCGCCGCCTGGCGGACGAGGGGCTGACCGTGCTGCTGCCGTGGGGCAGCGAGGCCGAGCGGCGCGCGGCGCAGGAGATCGCCGCCGGCGTGCCGGGCGCGCAGGTGCTGCCGCGCTTTTCCGTGATGCAGGGGTTCGGGCTCATCAACCGGGCCGAGGTGGTGATCGGCGTCGACACGGGGCTGGTCCATATCGCCGCCGCGCTGTGCCGGCCTACCGTGGAAATCTATACCGCCACGTGGCGCTGGAAGACAGAAGGCTACTGGTCGGACAGCATCGCCAATGTGGGCGACGACGGCGTGGTGCCGACCGTCGACGAGGTGCATGCCGCGGCCCGGCGCGTGCGCGGGGTGGTGGCCTGATGCTGCGTGCCCTCTACAATCTGCTGTGGCTGGTGGCGCTGCCGGTGGCGTTGCTGCGCCTGGTGTGGCGCGCGCGCAAGGAGCCCGGTTACGTGCAGCACGTGGGCGAGCGCCTGGGCGCCTATGGCAAGCTGTCCGCGGCTGGTCCCTGGCTGTGGGTCCACGCCGTGTCCGTCGGCGAGACGCGCGCGGCCCAGCCGCTGATCGAAGCGCTGCTGTCGCAGTATCCGGCTCACCGCCTGCTGCTCACGCACATGACGCCCACGGGCCGCCAGACCGGCGCCCAGCTGTTCGGCGCGCAGCCGCGCGTGACCCAATGCTACCTGCCCTATGACCTGCCCTGGCTGGTACGGCGCTTCCTGCGCTACTTCCGGCCGGCGGCGGGCATGCTGATGGAAACCGAGGTCTGGCCCAGCCTGGTGCGCGGCGCGCGCCTGGAGGGCGTGCCGCTGCTGCTGGTCAATGCCCGGCTGTCGCCGCGCAGCTACCGGCGCACGGCGCGCTTCGGGCGGGCCGCCACGGCGATGTACCGCGATTTCACCGAAGTGCTGGCGCAGACGCAGGGCGATGCCGAGCGCTTCCGCGCGCTTGGCCTGCCTTCCGTTGCCGTCACCGGCAATCTCAAGTTCGACATGCAGCCGTCCGAAGCCGGCCTGCGGCGCGGCCGCCTGCTGCGCGCGGGGTTTGACGGGCGCGCCGTGTTCGCCGCCACCAGCACGCGCGACGGCGAGGAGGCGCTGGTGCTGGAAGCGTTCGCATGCTGGCAGGCGCTGGCCGCGGCGGCGCCCGCAGCCGTGCCGCGCCCGGCCTTGCTGCTGGTGCCGCGCCATCCGCAGCGCTTCGACGAGGTCGCGGCGCTGGTGGCGCGCCACGGGTTCTCGCTCCAGCGCCGCAGCGCGCTTGGCGACGCCGCCGGCTGGGAACAGTCGGGTTTGCCGGAGCCGGTCACGGCGGACGTGCTGCTGGGCGACTCGATGGGCGAGATGGCGCAGTATTTCGCCGCCTCCGATATCGCCTTCATCGGTGGCAGCCTGCTGCCGCTGGGTGGCCAGAACCTGATCGAGGCCTGCGCGGCCGGCACGCCGGTGCTGATCGGCCCGCACACCTTCAACTTCGCGCAGGCGACCGAAGACGCCATCGCCGCCGGGGCCTGCCGGCGCGTGGCCGATGCCGACGACCTGATGCGCACGGCCGCGGCGGTGCTGGGCGATGCGCCCGGGCTGGCCGCCATGCGCGATGCCGCGCGCGCGTTCTCGGTGCTCCATCGCGGCGCCACGCAGCGGACCCTGGCCGCGCTGGCGCAGGTGATCCGCGCGGCGCGCTAGCGCAGGGCGCGGCATGTAGGCCGATGCCCGATGGGCCGCCGCCGCGCGCTTCGCTACACTGTTCCGCGTGAGGGCCGCTCCCGCGGCCCGCCGCAGGGCGGCGCGGGCAGGCCGCACGCCCCCCGGAACAGGAGTTACCAGATGCAGAATCCGCGGAATACCCGCCATCGTCACGTCCGCATGCCGGCCATGCGGGCAGCGCGCGCCGCCTCGGCCTTGCTGCTCGCCGCCGCCCTGGGCGCCTGCGCCACCGGCGCCGCGTCCGATTCGCCCGGCGCCGGCGCCAGCCTCAACCAGGCGCAGAGCGGCGGCCCCGGCCGCTGGGAACTGGTGCGCTGGCAGCAGCCGGACGGCACGCTCAGGCCGGTTCCGCATGGCGACAACGGCCAGCCCATCATCTTCGAGTTCAACCGCGGCATCGATGCCGCGCAAGGCACGGTGAGCGGCTACAGCGGCTGCAACCGCTTCACCGGCGGCTACGGCAAGACCGGGTCCGGCATGCGCTTCGACCGCCTGGCCGGCACGCGCATGGCCTGCATGCCGCCGCGCGGCGAGCTTGAAGCCGCGCTGCTCAAGGCCATGCAGTCGCCGTTCACCACCGTGGGCACGCAGCCGTCGGCGGGATCGACGGGGCGCCAGATCGTCTGGAAGACCGCCGACGGCGACCTGCTGCAGTTCGTCGAGCGCGAAGGGGTAGGCCGGCGCGGCGCCAGGGTCGACGCGCAGCAGGCGGGCGGCGTGGAAAAGACCGTCTACGTGGACTCGCAGCGCGTGGCGTGCAGCGGCATGGGCCGGCAGACCTGCTATCGCGTGAGGGAGAATCCGGACGGGCCGTGGTCGCTCTGGTACGGGCCGATCGAGGGGCTCGATTTCGAGCCGGGCGTGGCATACACGCTGCGCGTGCGGGAGACGCGGGTGGAGAACCCGCCCGCGGACGCTTCATCGATCCGCTGGCAACTGCTGGGCGTGGAGGCGCGCACGCGGGCGAATTGAGCTTGGGAGATGGACGCCCCCGCGGCGTCAGATGTTCAGCTACGCGGCGCCTGCGCGCCCGCAATGGCTTCCCGCCGCGGCGCGGGCCGCCGGCCGGCCGGTGCGCTCGCTGGCGCCGCCGTGCCCAGCTTTGCCCTCTCCGGCAACCTGTACATGGACCCCGGCACCGAAGTCAGCAGCGTATTGATCTGCACCACGTCGTCCTCGGCCAGCGCGCCGGTGGCCGCCTTCAGGCGCAGGCCGTTCATGATGGTGTCGTAGCGCGCTTTGGCCAGGTCGCGGCGGGTGGAGTACAACTGCGCTTCGGCGTTCAGCACGTCGATGTTGATGCGCACGCCCACCTCGTAGCCGAGCTGGTTGGATTCCACCGCGCTTTGCGCCGAGTGCTCGGCGGCTTCGAGCGCCTTGACCTGGGCCAGGCCGTTGGACACGCCGGAGTAGCTCTGGCGCGCGCTCTGGGCGGCGGTGCGGCGCGCGAACTCGAGGTCGCTGGCGGCCTTGTCGGCCAGCGCGATGGTTTCGCGCACGCGCGACTGGATCTGGCCGCCGCTGTAGATCGGCACGTTGAGCTGCACGCCGATCTGGCCGCTGTTGTAGCGGCTGGCGACGTTGACGGTCTGCGTGGTGGTGCCGGTGGCGTTGTTGAAGCCGTAGGAGGCGACCAGGTCGACCGTGGGCAGGTGGCCGGCGCGCGCCTTGTTGTATTCGCGCTGGGCCGTGTCGAGGTTGTAGCGGGCCAGGCCGACCTGCGGGTTGGTGTTCTCGGCCTGGCTGGCCCAGGTGTTCACGTCGGCCGGCATCGGGCCCGGCAGTTCGGCGGCGGGGCGCAGGCCGAGCAGTTCGTCGACCGGCTTGCCGGTGATCTGCTGCAGGTTGGCGCGCTTGATCTCGAGGTCGCTCTGCGCCGCGATCTCGGTGGAGATGGCGAGGTCGTAGCGGGCCTGGGCGTCGTTGGCGTCGGTGATGGTGGCGGTGCCGACCTCGAAATTGCGCTTGGCCTGCGCCAGCTGCTCGGCGATGGCCTTTTTCTGCGCGCCGGCCAGGTAGAGGTTGTCCTGCGAGGCCAGCACGTCGAAGTAGGCCTGCGAGGTGCGCGTGATGAGGTCGAGCTGCGCCTGGCTGAAGCTGACCTCGCCGGCCAGCGCGGCGAGCTCGCCCTGCTTGTAGGTTTCCCAGCGGTCCCAGCGGAACAGCGGCTGGGTCAGTTGCAGCGCCCAGTTGTTGCCGTTGAGGAAGCGGTCGCCGACGACCGGCGCGGACTGGTCGATCTTGGTGCGCGAGGCGCCCACCGCGCCGGCGATCTGCGGCAGCAGGCCGGCGCGCCCTTGCGGCAGCTTTTCCTGGCTGGCGGCGAGCTGCGCGCGGGCGCTGGCGAACTGCGCGTCGTTGGCCTGGGCATCGCGGTAGACCTGGAGCAGGTCGTCGGCGCCATGCGCGGCCGGCAGGTACAGCAGCGCGAGCAGCGGGGCCGCCAGTGCCAGGCGCGTCGCGGGCAGGCCACGCGCGGGGAACAGCGCAAACCTCAGCGCAAACCTCATGACATCTCCAGTCGGCCGGCCGGCGGGCGCGGCTTGCGTTTGCATCGATCAGCGTTCAAGGGGAGCGGCGCCGCCAGCCTGCCGGCGCCGCGATAAAGGACCAAAAAGGACGAAAGCGACTGCTGCGCGGTCAGTACTTCGGCATGGCCGGGTCTACCTGGCTGGCCCAGGCATCGATGCCGCCGCTCAGGTTGTAGACCTTGCCGAAGCCTTGCCGCTCGAGGAAGCCGGCCACCTGCATGCTGCGCATGCCGTGGTGGCAGATGCAGACGATGTCGGCGTCTTCGTCGAGCTCGGCGGCGCGCGCCGGGATCTGGCCCATCGGGATATGGGTGATGCCGGGCATGGCGCAGGTCTGCACCTCCCAGCCTTCCCGCACGTCGAGCAGCACCGGCGCCGGGCGGCCGGCGTCGGCCAGCCACTGCGCGAGTTCGGGAGCGTTGATGACCTGCATGTGGCCTGTCCCGTTCAGAAGTGAAAGCGCGACGGCTGCTCGGCGCCGGTCAGCGGCGCGACCACGGTCTCGAACAGGTTGACGGTCTTGTATTCGGTCTCGCTCACGCGCGTGATGATCTGCGCTTCCATCGCGGGCTGCGTGCCGACGAAGGCGGCGATGCGCCCGCCGACCTTGACCTGCGACAGGATCGAGGCCGGCACCGAGGGCAGGGCGCCGGAGATGCAGATCACGTCGTAAGGCGCGCCCGCGGCCCAGCCGGCGGCGGCATTGCCTTCGGCCACGTCGACGTTGGTCACGCCGGCGTCGGCGAGGTTCTTGCGGGCCAGCGCGGCCAGCTCCGGCAGGATGTCCACGGTCAGCACGTGGCGCGCGCGGTGGGCCAGCAGGGCGGCCATGTAGCCGGAGCCGGCGCCGATCTCGAGCACCTGCTCGTGCTTGCGCACGGCGAGTTCCTGCAGGATGCGGGCCTCGACGCGCGGCGCCAGCATGTTCTGGCCGCCCGGCAGGGGGATTTCCATGTCGACGAAGGCCAGCGCGGCATACGCCTGCGGCACGAATTGTTCCCGCTTGACCACGGCCAGCAGGTCCAGAATTTCCTGGTCCAGCACATCCCACGGGCGGATTTGCTGTTCGATCATATTGAATCGGGCTTTCTCGAGATCCATCTTGCCATTCCTTCCAGTGCCAACCGCTAGTTCAGTTCTGAGTCCGGCCGCGCGGTGCAAAGGGCCGGGGAAATCCATCCAAACCTGGGATTTTAACCCCTCGCCAAGGCAGTTGCGCGACGCGCATGGGCCGATTTGTGGCTCGCATGCCGCAATCCGGCCATCCCTTCGCCACGGCAGCGTTCTCGTGCTGGCCGCGCGCCTGGCCGTCCGCGCCGGTATCCGGTGGCGCCGATGCGCGCGATGTCCTGGCCGGCGCGCCTCGCCTTCGCGCGTACCAGCGCCTGCCGCACCTCGCCCGAGACCTTGTCCTCGCCCTTGTGCGAGGCCCGGCTGCGCTTCCCGCACCGGATCATTCGGTCTCCGGCGGCCGCGCCGGCGGGGCCGCCGCGTCCTGCTGCGTCTGGGTCCGCTCCAGCGCTGCGCGTTGTTCCTGCTGTTCCTGCAGCATCAATTCCCAGACGTAGGGCCCGACCTTGGGCGGCAGCGGCGTATCGCGCGCCGCGCCCGTGGTCAGGCCGAACAGCAGCATCTGCAGCAGGTTGTCGATGAACGCCTCGGGATCGATCTCGAGGTTCGAGAACGTCCCGAACCCGCGCTGCCACAGCATCAGGAACATCAGCGGCGCGCAGATCAGCGAGCTGGTGGGGTTGGCCGGCACCGCGCGCAACTCGCCGCGCGCCGTGCCGCGCGCCAGCACGCGGGCGAACAGCTCGTCTCCCGGCACCGTCACTTCCTCGTGGTAGAAGCGGGCGATGTCGGGGAAGTGATTCGCCTCGGCCATGATGAGCTTGGTCAGCCCCGCCACCGGCGTGGCGCCGATCAGGCCCCACCAGCCGCGCAGCAGTTCGCGCAGCAGCTCGGCGGTGCTGCCCTCGAAGCGCTCCACCAGGTCGACCCCGCGGGCCAGCGCGGGCCCCAGGTTCTCCCGCACCACCGTCTTGAACAGCTCTTCCTTGTTGGCAAAGTACAGATACACCGTGCCCTTGGACACGCCCGCCGCCGCCGCGACATCCTCCAGACGGGTGGCGGCGTAGCCGCGTTCGACAAACAGCTCGAGCGCCGCGGCCACCAGTTCCTGCGGGCGCGCGGCCTTGCGGCGGGCCCAGCGCTTGGGGTTCGCCGCGGCTTGATTCTGGTCTGGGGACTTGTTCACTTGGGGCGCGGCGCGCCTGGGCCGGCGCGTTCTTGGCGAGACATGTCGATAAATAACCCTTGGGTCAGTAATGTAGTGGAGCGGAGGGGAGGCGGTCAAGCCGGCATGCACGCCATCGCCACCCCGTCCGAGGGGTGCCGCGGCGCGGTGCGACGCAACAGGCTTGGGGCACAATACGGCCTGCCGGATCCGCTCCGTGCCCGAACCTTTGCCATGTCCGCCCAGCCTGAACTCTCCTGCCGCCCCGATTGCGGCGCTTGCTGCACCGCGCCGTCGATCACGTCGCCTATCCCCGGCATGCCGCACGGCAAGCCGGCCGGCGTGCCGTGCGTGCAACTGCTGCCGGACCGCCGCTGCGCGATCTTCGGGCAGCCTTCACGGCCGGCGTTCTGCGCGGGGCTCAGGCCCGCCGCCGACATGTGCGGCACCTCGCGCGGGCAGGCGCTGGCATGGCTGGCGCGCCTGGAAGCCGCCACGGCGCCCGCGCCGGACGCCGCGGTCCGCCGAATGCAAGGAAACCAATGATGGTCACGATGACTCGCCGGCGCTGGCTGGCAGCAACCGGCACCGCCGCGCTCGCCGCCGCGATGGCGGGCTGCGCCATGTTCGGCAACGACTACACCTTCTCGCAAAGCCAGTTGCAGGCCGCGCTGGAGCGCAAGTTTCCGTTCAACAAGCGCTACATGGAGCTGTTCGACATCCAGCTCGCCAACCCGCGCCTCACGCTCGACGCCGAGCGCAACCGCGTGAACGTGCAGTTCGACGCCACCATCGACAACCGCCTGTTCTTCAGCCAGCCGCTGGCCGGCCGCTTCGCGCTCGACAGCGGCTTGCGCTACGACGCGCCCAGCCGCTCGCTGGTGCTGCAGGACCCGCAGGTGCAGCAGTTCGACGTCAGCGGCCTGCCGCAGCAGTTCACGCGCCAGCTCAACGCGCTGGGCGGCATCCTGGCCGAGCAGTTGCTGCAGGGCTATCCGCTCTATACCTTTCGCCCCGACCAGTTGCGCCTTGCCGGCAGCAGTGTCGAGCCCGGTACAATCACCGTCTTGCCGGACGGGATCAACGTCAAGATCAACCGCCCGTGAGCGTCGCGCGCGGCTGACCGCGGGCGCGTCCGCGGCGTCTTCATGGCGCGGCGGTTTTCCCCTGGCGGCCTTTCGACGATTCTCCGGTTTCTTTTCTTTTCATTCCTTCGCCCCAACCAACCAGCATGGATATTGCGCTCGCCCTGAAAGCCGTGATCCTCGGCATCGTCGAAGGACTGACCGAGTTCCTGCCCATCTCCAGCACTGGCCACCTGATCCTGGCCGGCCAGCTGCTCGACTTCAACGACGAGAAAGGCAAGATCTTCGAAATCGTGATCCAGTTCGGCGCCATCCTCGCCGTGTGCTGGGAATTCCGCCACCGCATCACCAGCGTGGTGGGCGGGCTGGCCAGCGACGAGAAGGCGCGCCGCTTCGCCGTCAACGTGATCGTCGCCACGGTGCCGGCGATCGTGCTGGCGCTGGTGTTCGGCAAATGGATCAAGGCCCATCTGTTCAACCCCGTCACCGTGGCCACCGCCTTCATCGTCGGCGGCGTGGTGATCCTGTGGGCCGAATGGCGCGAGGCGCATCGCGGCCGCGTCTCGCACCCGGCCGGCAACGCGCTGCTGGAAGCCGCCAAGGCCGGCGCGCCGCGCATCGAGTCGGTGGACGACCTCAACTGGCGCGACGCCGTCAAGGTCGGCCTGGCGCAATGCTTCGCGCTGATCCCGGGCACCTCGCGCTCCGGCGCCACCATCATCGGCGGCATGCTGTTCGGGCTGTCGCGCCAGGTGGCGACCGAGTTCTCGTTCTTCCTGGCGATCCCGGTGATCTTCGGCGCCACCGTCTACGAGCTGTACAAGGCCCGCGCGCTGCTGTCCGCCGACGATCTCGGCGTGTTCGCGGTCGGCTTCGTGTTCGCGTTCCTGTCGGCCTTCCTGTGCGTGCGCTGGCTGCTGCGCTTCGTCGCCACCCACGACTTCAAGCCGTTCGCGTGGTACCGCATCGTGTTCGGCGTGATCGTGCTGATCACCGCCTACACGGGGATGATCGCCTGGCACGCCTGAAGCGGGCGGCTGGCGCGAGCGCAAAAAAAAGCGTGGCTGCAAGTAGCCACGCTTTTTTCATTGGCTCGACGCCAGGCCCATTTCAGGCCCGCTAGGCCTGTTCTAGGCCCGCTTGCGGAACACGACATCCCACACCCCGTGCCCGAGCCGCACGCCGCGGCGCTCGAACTTGGTGACGGGGCGATAGTCCGGCCGCGGCGCGAAGCCGCCCGGCGCATCCGAAGTGTTCTCCAGCGCCGGCTCGCCCGACAGCACTTCCACCATCTGGTGGGCGTACTCCTCCCAGTCCGTCGCGCAATGCAGGTAGCCGCCCGGCTTGAGCCGGCTCGCCAGCAGCTTCACCAGCGGCGGCTGCACCAGGCGGCGCTTGTTGTGGCGCTTCTTGTGCCAGGGATCGGGGAAGAAGATGTGCACGCCGTCCAGGCAGCCGTCGGTCAGCATGTGCGCGATGACCTCGACCGCATCGTGCGGCATGATCCGCACATTCTCGATGCCACGCTCGCCGATCAGCTTGAGCAGCGCGCCCACGCCCGGCTCGTGCACCTCGCAGCCCAGGAAGTTGTCCTGCGGGCGCAGCTGCGCGATATGCGCGGTGGTCTCGCCCATGCCGAAGCCGATCTCCAGGATCGCCGGCGCGGCGCGGCCGAACGTGGCTTCCCAGTCCAGCGGCTGCGGCGCGTAGGGCAGGATGAAACGCGGGCCCAGGTCGTCGATGGCGCGCTGCTGCCCGGTGGAAGTCCGCCCCGCGCGGCGCACGAACGAGCGGATGCGGCGCGGATGCGCCACGGCGGCGGCCTGGTCGGGCGCGTTGCCGGCATCGTCGGCCGGCGTCGGGTCGGAACTGGGGTCTTGGGGAAGCATGGCAACAAAAAAGCCGCCGGGCGAAGCCTGGTCGGTCGATGACCAGGTGGCGAAGGCGGCTCGTCTCAATTCGAGGTGGAGCGGGCGATGGGAATCGAACCCACGTCTTTAGCTTGGGAAGCTAAGGTAATGGCCATTATACGACGCCCGCTAAGGCATGACAGGCGCGGATTCTAGCATAACTCGCGCATGGGAAGCATCGGCGCGACCTGTGCCGTTGGCCTGTGAGCCGATGGTGCCGGCGTCGGGCCCGGCGTCATGTACCTTGATGCCATCGGCGTCTTGCGCCGGTCGGCTTGTCCGCCTCGGCAATGGCCTGATCCGGATGCGAATATCCCCTGCCTCGGCGTCACGATTCCTTACAGTCGGCGCGCGCTCGGGCCGGTATTCTCCGCATCAAGCATACCTTCGAGAATAGACACCATCATGAAATCCCTTCTTGCCTTGTTCATTGCCTGCGGTGCCCTGCTCAGCGGCTGCGTGGTGGCGCCGTATGACGACCACGGCGGCGGTCAGGGCAACGGCGGCTGCCCTCCCGGACAGGCGAAGAAGGGGAATTGCCGCGTGGATCAGTACGGCAACGAATCGTTCTGCCCGCCCGGGCAAGCGAAGAAGGGCCGCTGCTGACGCGGGTATCCGGCGGCGCGCTTGCGCGCGCCGAACCAAGGCACGTCACGCCGCCTGGGCCGCCATGCGCCGCCTGGCGTGGTGATCATCGCCCGGGCCGGCCAGTTCGCGGTATCACCCGGATGAGCGCTTCGGCAACTGGCGACAGCGATTCGGCGTGCGGGTACACCAGATCCGCGACGATGGGCGCCGCCTGTTCCACCGGCAGGATGCGGAAGCGCGCGCCGGGCCAACCGCGCAGCAGGAACTCGTCCACCAGCGCGATGCCGGCACCCGCATGCACCAGCGCGCAGGCCGTATGAGGCAAGCCGGCTTCGATCTCGATGCGCGGGGTCTCGCCTATCTCCGCGTACAGGTTGTCGATCCGCTGGCCGAAAGGGGTGTCGTGCGGATACGCGATCAACGGATAGGGCAGAAGGTCGGCGACACTCACCGACGAGCGCGCCGCCAGCGGGTGCGAGGGCGGGCAGATGCATACCAGCCGGCTCGCCGCCAGGGGCGAGGTGCGCAAACTGGGATGCTCCATCGGCAATGTGGAAATGCCCAGGTCGATCTGCCGGCCCAGCAACTGCTCCTTGAGCCGGGCGTGGGTCATGCAATGGAAATGGATGCGAACTTCCGGATTGCCGATGTGGAACTCGGCGATGGCCTGGGGCACCAGCATCTGCCCGACACTCGGGCTGGAGCCGATGCTGATCAGGCCGTGCCGGCGCTCGGCCAGTTCATGGACGAGATCGCCGATGCGTTCCACGCCCCGGTAGACGAGCTGCACCTCATGGTAGAGCCGCCGCGCTTCCGCGGTGGGATGCAGGCGGCCCTTGACCCGTTCAAAGAGCGGAAAGCCGAGCCGGCTCTCGGTGTACGACAGCATGCGGCTGACCGCCGGCACCGAGACATGCAGCAGCCGCGATGCGTCGCTGACGGACCCGGTGCTCATCACCGCGCGAAAGACCTCGATCTGCCGCAGGTTCATCGCCTGGCACCCGCCGCCGGGAGCAAGCCGGCGGGGAAAACCGCCTGAGTGAAAATCACGTTCATCGCCATGTCGGGCTTTGTCTGGACATTGTTCTCGACCCGGTCAGCCACGTCCATGCTGAACCGGCATGCGCCATGCCGACGAGCATCATACCGGCAACCCGCCGGCCTGCCCGGCCGCGCCGCCCTCACCCGACAGCGCCGCCACGACCGAGCGCGGACGGCGCCGGCGCGCGCCTGGAGGACATCGTTCTCCTGAACGCCCGCCCCGAAATCATGACCGGCCCCAACAACATGGCGGCCGCCCGCGCGGGCGGCGTGACCATCAACTTCGCATGCGCGCCGGATAACCTTCAGGCGCGCCCGCCGCCAACGCGGAACACCGCCACCGCCGCCGACAGCCTGTGCGCCTGCTCTTCCAGCGAGCCGGCCGCGGCGGCGGCCTGTTCGACCAGCGCGGCGTTCTGCTGCGTCACTTCGTCCATCTGCGCGACGGCGATGTTGACCTGATCGATGCCGCTGCTCTGCTCGGCGGAGGCGGCGGCGATCTCGTTCATGATGTCGCTGACACGGGTGATGGCGCCGACGATCTCGGTCATGGTCGAACCGGAGCGCTCGACCAGTTGCGCGCCGGCTTCGACGCGCGTGGTGGAGGCGCCGATCAGGCCCTTGATTTCCTTGGCCGCGCCGGCGCTGCGCTGCGCCAGCGAGCGGACTTCGCCGGCGACCACCGCGAAGCCGCGGCCCTGCTCGCCGGCGCGGGCGGCTTCGACCGCGGCGTTGAGGGCGAGGATGTTGGTCTGGAAGGCGATGCTTTCGATCACGCCGACGATGTCGCCGATCTGGCGCGAGTGCGTCACGATGTCCTGCATGGTGCCGACCACCTGCTGCGTGAGTTCGCCGCCCTGCGCGGCCAGCCCGGAGGCGCCGTGCGCGAGCTGGCTGGCCTGGCGGGCGTTCTCGGCGGTCTGCTTCACGGTGGAGGTGAGCTCTTCCATGCTGGCGGCGGTCTGTTCGAGCGACGCGGCCTGTTCCTCGGTGCGCTGGGACAGGTCGGTGTTGCCCGCGGAGATCTCGCGCACGCCGACGTTGATCGACTCGCTGCCGCTGCGCACGGTGCCGACCGTGTCGATCAGCGATGCCTGCATCTTCTGCAGCGCCGCGCCGAGCTTGCCCATTTCGTTGTCGCTGGTGACGGCCACGCGCCCGGTCAGGTCGCCGGCGGCGATGCGCTGGAACTGCGCGATGGCGGCGTTGACCGGATCGACGATGGCGCGCATCAGCGCCGCGCGCCCGGCCCACGCCAGCAGCAGCGAGACGGCCAGGCCGGCGGCGACCGCGATGCTGACCGCCTTGAAGCGGCTCTGCGCCTGTTCATAGCGTTGCGCGCCGCGGTCGAGCTGGAGCTTTTCCAGCGCCAGCATGGATTTCTCGAAGGCGCCGTAGAGCGGCGGCAGCTTGTGGGCCTGCAGTTGCAGGAAGGCCTGCCGGTCGCCGCCCTTGAGCGCGGCCAGCGCCGGCTCCACGCCTTCGGCAAGGAACTTCGCGCGCTTTTCCTGCATGTCCTTGATCAGGCGCTGCTCTTCCTCGCCGCTGCCGGCCGAGGCGAGGTAGTGCGCCTGGCGCTCGTCGGCCGCCTTCAGGTACTGGCCGGACCGCGCGAGCACGGCGCTGGCGCCTTCCTGGTTATTCAGCTCGGTGAGCGAGGCGTAGGTCGCCAGTGCCAGGCGCAGGCGCAGCAACTGGCCGGCGCTGCCTTCGAGGTCGGCCACGGCGGGCGTGTCGACGGTGTACATCTGCTTGAGCGATTCGTTGCCGGCGTGCATGGACAGCAGTCCCGCCGCGGCCCCGACCATCAGGGCAAAGCCGAACAGGGCGACCATGAGGCTGAGATAGCCCCGGATGGACAGTTGCTTCAACATTGTCTTCCTCTCCTTGGATACAGCGTTCTTGTGTCCGCTGCCGCGCGGCACAAGGACCGCGGCACGGAAAACGCCTCTGATTGCGGGGGGCGCTATTTCGGTCTACGGCTGTGGAGGAGGAAAACTGAAGCGGCTTCGGGCAGGTGGCTGCAGGCGCGCGGGCGGCCGGATGTCACGCCAGGATGCGCAGGCGGCACACGGCGGTCTCTTCCTGTCCCGGCGCGAGCCAGCGCAGCCCGGTGCCGTGGTGGATGGCATTGGGCAGGCCGAGCCACGGTTCCACGCAATAGAAGTCGGCGTCGGCGTGCTCGGACCAGGTGGTGACGGCGAACCACGGCGCGGCTGCGGGCGCGTCCGGCGCGTCTGGCAAGGCCGGCGTGTCCAGTTCGATCGCCAGCCGGCGGCCACGCGGGGCCGCCGCGTTGGGCGGCATGGCGAGGATGCAGGCGCGCGGCGCGGCGTGCGGCGCGGTGTGCGATTCACGCAGCACGTGGAAGGTGTCCTGCAGGCGCGCATCGTCGAGCGAGTAGGACGCCGCGCCGGCACCGAGGGCATCCAGCGCGCCGTCGGCGCGCTGGCGCATCAGGTCGGCGTCGGGCATCTCCAGCACGGCCGCGCCGCGCGCTTCATGCGCGAGCGCGAAATAGAAATGGTGGCCGGCGTAGTACGGCAGCGGCTGCGTGCCGGTATTGCGCGTGCGCAGCGTGGCTTCGAGTCCGTCCTCGAGCAGGCGGTAGCCGGCTTCGAACGCGAATTCGAACGGGTAGCCCGCGCGCGTGGCGTCGCTGGCGCGCAGCGTCATCGCGATGTGGCTGCCGGCGTCGTACTGCGTGAGCGCGAATGGCAGGTCGCGCGCGAAGCCGTGGCTGGGCAGGGCGCGCACCGCGCCGTTCGCGTCGCGCCAGGCGCCCGGCGCGCCGTCGACGAAATGCCGGGCGATGAAGGGGAACAGCAGCGGATTGCCGCCGCGCACGCGC
Source organism: Cupriavidus sp. WS (assembly GCF_000395345.1). Taxonomy (NCBI): domain Bacteria; kingdom Pseudomonadati; phylum Pseudomonadota; class Betaproteobacteria; order Burkholderiales; family Burkholderiaceae; genus Cupriavidus; species Cupriavidus sp. WS. Next base: position 23,313 of record NZ_AQPL01000249.1, read on the forward strand.
GCCGGCTGGGACCAGTCGGCCGGGTCGGGCCAATGCAGGATGTCTTCGCCGCGATGCACCCAGCGCACCAGGCGCGCGCCGGCCCGCGGGGCCAGCAGCAGATAGTTGTCGTGGCCGCCGACGCGGACCAGGTCCTGGCCCTGGAACTGCGTGAAGGAGGGAGCGGGGGAAGAGGTGGCGGGGGCTTGCATGTGGCGCGGGGTCTCGGGCAACGGTGAGGCGGGCGGGGGCGGAAGCGGCGATGCATGGCAATCATAACCGCAGCACCGCGCCGGTGCCGCGGCGCGGGCGGTGTGCGCGCCGGGCGCCCAGCGCGGGTGCATGCGTTGGGTGTGCCACGGCGCGCGGCGCGCCGGCGGCGCCGGGCGCTTCACATTTGTCCGCGTGGCGGCGCGCCTTGCGCGCCGTGGCCC
>NZ_AQPL01000250.1:0-15813 GCF_000395345.1 Cupriavidus sp. WS
CGCGCCTTGCGCGCCGTGGCCCGCTGGCGCGGATGTTGCGTTGCATCGCAGCGCATTTCCCCACCAGCGAAAGGAGCTTGTCATGGCCGAGTCCAACAGCAAGTCCAGCAGCGAACCCGCCGGCGCGCCCGCCGCGGATCTTCCCCCCATGCAGTTTTCCCACGTGCGCCCGCACGACACGGCGTTCGTCGACCAGGGCCTGCGCGACTTCTTCCTCTACCGCGACCTGGGCGTGGCCGAGGCCACCGGCGGCAAGGTGCTGGCGCAGCTGGTCAAGGCCAACCAGCCGCCCGAGCAGGGCACCGGCTGGCACCGGCACGAGGCCGAGTTCCACGTGGTGCTGATGCTCAAGGGCTGGGCGCGCTTCATGTACGAGGACAAGGAGACGCTGGTCGCCGCCGGCGACTGCGTGCACCAGCGCCCCGGCATCACGCATTACCTGTTCGACTATTCGCCCGACATGGAATACCTGGAGATCGTCGGGCCGGCCGATTTCGCCACGGTCGAGGTCGAGGGGCCGTGCGCGGTGCCGGCGGTGACGCCGTGGCCGGCCGACCGCGACGCGGCCTGACCGCCTGATTGCCTGGCCGCCGCGGCAGCCCCGGAGAAAAATCCCGGGGCCACCGCCGCCCAGTCCCGCCTACGAAGTCATGTGCACGGTGTTGCGCACGATCGGATAGACCTGCGCATCCCAGCGCTTGCCGTTGAACACGCCGTAGTGGCCGACGCCGGTCTGCACGTGGTGCATGCGCATGTAGGGGCGCAGGCTTGCGCACAGGTCCTGCGCGGCCATGGTCTGGCCGATCGCGCAGATGTCGTCGCGCTCGCCTTCCACCGTGAGCAGCGCGGTGCGTCGGATCGCGCGCGCGTCCACGCGGCGCCCGGCCACGTCGAGCAGGCCCTGCGCCAGCAGGAAGCGCTGGAACACCATGCTGACCGTCTCCAGGTAGAACTCGGCGCTGAGGTCCATCGTGGCGAAGTATTCCTCGTAGAAGGTCTGGATGGCGTCGGCGCGCTGGTGCTCGCCGTTGGCGCGCAGGTCGTAGAGGTCGCGGAAGGCCTGCTGGTGGCGCTCGCTGTTCATGCTCATGAAGGCGGTCAGTTGCACGAAGCCCGGATAGACGTGCCGCATGGCGCCGGCAAAGCGCAGCGGCACGTGGCTGGTGAGCGTGCGCTCGAACCACTCGATGGACTGGCTGGTGGCAAGCTCGTTGACCTTGGTCGGGTTGATGCGCGCGTCGATCGGGCCGGCCATCAGGATCAGGCTGGGCGGCTGGGCCGGGTCGTCGTCCTCCGCCATCAGCGCGACGGCGGCGAGCGCGGCCACGGTGGGCTGGCACACCGCCATCAGGTGCGTGCCGCCGCCGAGCACATGCAGGAAGTCGATCAGGTGCTGGACGAATTCGTCGAAGCCGAAGCGGCCGTGCATGAGGGAGATGTCGCGCGGGTTGTGCCAGTCGGTGATGTACACGTCGTGGTCGCGCAGCATGGTCTGCACGGTGCCGCGCAGCAGCGTGGCGAAGTGGCCCGACATCGGCGCGACCAGCAGCACGCGCGGCTGCTGGCCGGCGCCGTGCTTGCGAAAGCGCAGCAGCGTGCAGAACGGCGTGCGCGCCGCCACTTCTTCCGTCACCTGCATCGGCGTGCCGTCGACGGTGATGCTGTCGATGCCGAAGGCCGGGCGGTGATGGGTGAGCCGGCTCAGCGCCAGCACCTCGCACGCGGCGCGCGTGGCGCGCATGGGCTCGCATGCGGCCAGGCGCGGGTTGGCGGCCATTGCCACCGCCATCATGTCGGCCACGCTGCAGGCTGGCTGCATGAGGTCCGCATAAGTCTGGTACACCTGATACAGCATGGCCGCCCCCCTTTTATGCGTTGGCTTCATACGCCGCAATATGTGTGCCACGGCGTTCTGTTGGCATGAGGCTTGCGGGCCTGCCATCGTGGGGAGACGGGCGACCGGTTCTGGTTCGAATGCGGCGCCAGCGCCGCGTGCGGCAAGTGGCACGAAGGGCTGCCGCGCCGGCGCGGCTTCATGCTGGTGCCGCAAGCCGCACCGCGCCGGTGCGGACCATCTGCCGCTTGTCCGCGGCGCGTTTTCCCGTGCCGCGCCGGCCGCGATGCCACGCCCGCCATGTAGTACAACATCATGGTAGGAGCCGCGGCATGCGGCACATAGCACGACATGACAGCGGGAAAACCCGCGGCGGGAATGATGCGGGCAGCGGGGAACGCAGCGAAAGAAGCAGCGAAGAAGCAGCGGCGGCATGCCGGGCATCGTTCGCGCCGCGAGCGCGTCGCCGGCCCGCCGTTCCAACGACTCATCGAGATGGCAAGGAGACGTGATGGCGAAGACGACACTGACCATCAGCAGCAAGACTTATTCGTCGTGGTCCCTGCGCGGGTGGCTGCTGGCGCGTTTTGCGGGACTCGACTTCGAGGAAGTGCTGGTGCCGCCCGACGACGCCGCGGCGCGCGCGGAGATCCTGCTGTTGTCGCCGTCGATCCTCGTGCCGCGCCTGTTCCACCAGGGCGTGACGGTGTGGGACACGCTCGCCATCGGCGAGTATCTCAACGAGATCAGCCCCAAGGCCGGCCTGCTGCCCGACGACCGCGCCGCGCGCGCGCATTGCCGCGCCATCTGCGGCGAGATGCACTCCGGCTTCGCCGCCCTGCGCGCGGCGCTGCCGATGAACCTGAAGGGGCATTTCCCCGGCTTCAAGGTGTGGTCGCGCGCGCAGGCGGACATCGACCGCATCGTGCAGATCTGGAGCGAATGCCTGACCCGCTACGGCGGCCCGTTCCTGTTCGGCCAGCGCAGCATGGCCGACGCGATGTACGCGCCGGTGGTGACGCGCTTCCTGACCTACGGCGTGGAGCTCGACCCGCAGCCGGTGGCGTACTGCAAGCAGATCCTCGCCATGCCCGAGCTGCAGGAATGGATCGCCGAGGCGCGCAAGGAGCCGGACGAGATCAGCGAGCTCGAAGTGGAATTCTGAGCGCGCCGCGGCGCGCTCGGAAGCGAAGACGAAGCGAAAACGCAGGGGACCGGGCGCGGCGGGCGCTGCCGCAGCCGGTCCCCTTCGCGCTTCCTGCGCGCGGCGTTCGGCGCGCTCCCCGTCAGGCCGCCGCGGATGCGCCGGCGCGCGCGGCCAGGAAGCCCACGGCGTAGGCGAAATACCAGTCGAGCGTGTCCGGGTTCATCATGGCGTCGCGGTTGGCGATCTGGTCCGGCGCGTGGCCCAGCAGCAGCTTCTTGACCGGCACTTCCATCTTCTTGCCCGACAGCGTGCGCGGCACGCCCGGCACCTGCAGGATCTCGTTCGGCACGTGGCGCGACGACAGCGCGGCGCGGATGCGCGCGCGCATGGCCTCGCGCAGCGGCTCGTCCAGCGCCAGCCCTTCGCGCAGCACCACGAACAGCGGCATGTAGGACTCGCGGCCCAGGTATTCGAGGTCCACCACCATGCTGTCGAGCACTTCCGGCAGGTCTTCCACCACGCGGTACAGCTCGCTGGTGCCCATGCGGATGCCGTGGCGGTTGATGGTGGCGTCCGAGCGGCCGTAGATGATGGCGCCGCCGTGCGCGGTGATCTTGATCCAGTCGCCGTGGCGCCACACGCCGGGGTAGGTGTCGAAATAGCTGTCGCGGTAGCGCCTGCCGTCGGCGTCGCCCCACAGGAACAGCGGCATCGACGGCATCGGCGCGGTGCAGACCAGCTCGCCGACCGCGCCGGTCAGCGCGCGGCCCGCGTCGTCGAACGCTTCCACGCGCGCGCCGAGGCAGCGGCATTGCATCTCGCCGGAGTAGACCGGCAGGATCGGGCAGCCGGCCACGAAGGAGCCGGCGAAATCGGTGCCGCCGCTCATCGGCGCGAGCCAGATGTCGGCGCGCACGTGGCGGTAGATCCAGTCGTAGGCCTCGGCCGGCAGCGGCGAGCCGGTCGAGCCGAGCGCGCGCAGGCGCGACAGGTCCGCCACGCGCGCGGGCTCGATGCCGGCTTTCATGCACGCGGTGAAGAAGGCCGCGCCCGCGCCGAAGGCGGTGATGCCGGCGGCCTCCACGAAGCGCCACAGCACGCCGGCATCCGGGTAGGCCGGGTTGCCGTCGTAGAGCGCGATGGTAGTGCCGAGCAGCAGCCCGGCCACCTGCGCGTTCCACATGATCCAGCCGCTGCTGCTGTACCAGTGGAACACGTCGTCCGGGCCCAGGTCGTTGTGGAAGGCCATGAGCTTGACCTGCTCGACGACGATGCCGCCGTGGCCGTGCACGATGGGCTTGGGCATGCCGGTGGTGCCCGAGGAATAGACGATCCACAGCGGGTGGTCGAACGGCACCGGCTCGATGGCCAGCGCCGCGCGGTGCGCCAGCACGTCCCGCCACGCGTGGCGGCGCACGCCCGGCGGCAGGGGCGGGGCGGCAGCGTCCGCGTGGCCGGACGGCACCAGCACCACGTCGGTCAGCGAGGGCAGGGCGGCGGCGAGGTCGGCCAGCACCGGGGTGCGGTCGTGGTGCCTGCCGCCGTACTGGTAGCCGTCCACGGCGACCAGCACCTTGGGCTCGATCTGGCGGAAGCGGTCGATCACCGCGACCTGGCCCATGTCCGGCGCGCAGCCCGACCAGATCGCGCCGAGGCTGGCGGTGGCGAGGAAAGCCACCACGGTGGCCGGGATGTTGGGCAGGTAGCCGGCCACGCGGTCGCCGCGCGCCACGCCCATCTGCCGCAGCGCGTGGGCCAGCGAGGCGACCTGCGCTTCGAGCGCGTCCCAGCTCAGCTCGCTCACGCCGACCGCCTCGCCGGCGAAGCGGATGGCCGCGCGCTGGCGCGCGGCGCCGCTGCCGGCGTGGCGGAACACCTGCTGCACATAGTTCAGGCTGGCGCCTTCGAACCAGCGCGCGCCGGGCATGGCGGGATCGGCCAGCACACGCGCCGGTTCGGTGTCGAAGCGCAGGTCGAAATACGCGCGGATGGCGTCCCAGAAGGCTTCCAGGTCGGTTACCGACCATTGCCACAGGGCGCCGTAGCCGTCGAAGGCGAGGCCGCGCTCGCGCGCCAGCCAGCGCATGAAATCGGCGATGCGGCTGCCGTCGCGGAACGCCGGCGACGGCGTCCACATCAGTTTCCCTTCCTCAAGGGTGGTCATGTGTCTCCTCCTCGGTTCCGTCTGGCGCGGACGTGCGGATGGCCTGGTTTTCATGTTGCCGCGCGGCAGCGTGGCCGCCGCGTGCGGCTTGGCGTGATCTTATTACATGGCGCGGCCTAGGCGCTGGCGCGCTGCGCGAACAGCGAGTCCCACAAGCCGTCGACGCGCGCCTTCACGGCGTCGTCCATGCGGATCGGACGGCCCCATTCGCGCGTGGTCTCGCCGGGCCACTTGTCGGTGGCGTCGATGCCCATCTTGGAGCCCAGGCCCGAGACCGGCGAGGCGAAGTCCAGGTAGTCGATGGGCGTGTTGTCCACCAGCACGGTATCGCGCGACGGGTCCACGCGCGTGGTGATGGCCCAGATCACTTCCTTCCAGTCGCGCACGTCCACGTCGTCGTCCACCACCACGATGAACTTGGTGTACATGAACTGCCGCAGGAAGCTCCACACGCCGAACATCACGCGCTTGGCGTGGCCGGCGTACTGCTTCTTCATGCGCACCACCGCCATGCGGTAGCTGCAGCCCTCGGGCGGCAGGTAGAAGTCGGTGATCTCGGGGAACTGCTTCTGCAGCAGCGGCACGAACACCTCGTTGAGCGCCACGCCGAGGATGGCCGGCTCGTCGGGCGGCTTGCCGGTATAGGTGGAGTGGTAGATCGGGTCGCGCCGCATGGTGATGCGGTCGATGGTGAAGACCGGGAACCAGTCCTGCTCGTTGTAATAGCCGGTGTGGTCGCCGTAGGGGCCTTCCAGCGCGTGCTGGTAGCCGCTCGGGTGGCCGGGGTCGGGCTGGATATGGCCTTCGAGCACGATCTCGGCCGAGGCCGGCACGCTCAGCTCGGACAGCGTGGGCGTGAGGCAGCCGGCCAGCGCGGTGCGGCTGCCGCGCAGCAGGCCGGCGAACTGGTATTCGGACAGCGTGTCCGGCACCGGCGTCACGGCGCCGAGGATGGTGGCCGGGTCGGCGCCCAGCGCCACGGCGATCGGGAACGGCTTGCCCGGGCTGGCCAGCGCGTGCTCGCGGAAATCCAGCGCGCCGCCGCGATGCGCGAGCCAGCGCATGATGACCTGGTTGCGGCTGATGACCTGCTGGCGGTAGATGCCCAGGTTCTGGCGCTTCTTGTGCGGGCCCTTGGTGACCACCAGCCCCCAGGTGATCAGCGGCGCGGCGTCCTCCGGCCAGCAGGTCTGGATCGGCAGGCGCGCGAGATCGACGTCGTTGCCTTCCCACACCACTTCCTGGCAGGCGGGGCTGTTCACGCGCCTGGGCGCCATGTCCCACACCGACTTGGCCAGCGTGAACAGCTTGCCCGCTTCGCGCAGGCCGCGCGGCGGCTCGGGCTCCTTGAGCGCGGACAGCACGCGGCCGATGTCGCGCAGGTCGGCCAGGCTTTCGGCGCCCATGCCCAGCGCAACCCTGCGTGTCGTGCCGAACAGATTGGCCAGCACGGGCACGCTATAAGTCTGTCCAGGACGCTGCGGATCGCTCGGTCTTTCGAACACGACGGCGGGTCCTTCCGCCCGCAACAGCCTGTCGCAGATCTCGGTCATTTCGAGGTTGGGCGACACCGGCACGCCGATCCGCTTCAGTTCGCCGAGGCCTTCAAGCTGGCCGATGAAATCGCGCAAGTCGTTGTATTTCATAGTGAATTCTGTTGGTGCCTGGACGCGGCAAAATGTCCGCGCCGGCAATGAATGCGGATCTTCGTGCACATCCGCATGGCGTGGCGAAAAAAAATCGCCCTGATTTACATCATCAAATTGTAAATTTTTTTCCCGCGCCGGCGCTGGGGGAGACTGCTCCGATGCTTTACCAGTACTGACTTTCGCCGAATTCGGGGGAGGCGGAAGCGGCGTAAAGGACATTGTTACATATAACTACAAGCTATGACTTTTGACATCGTTATTCTTGACGATGTATAAAAGCGTTCCTACAATCCGGTTCTGCTCGTTGGAGTGTTGCGTCGCAGCACATTTTTTTCCTCCCTGTCAAGGGGCTGGCAAAAAAACATCCATCTCTGATCACTAAGCGGATTCGCCTGAGCAAGGGCGGGTCCCGATCGATTGTCCCGGCGCTGGCCGGGTGCATTGAGTAGTTCGCGGCAGGGCAGGCTCCCCCAAGAGCCTACCCTGTTTCTCGTTGGGCGCATGGGGAGCGCCCACCAACAGGTGCTGGCAGCCTTTGCTAGGCAGTGCAGCATCCTTACTTGAGTACGCGGTCATCGGCGTGAGGCGTTTCGGCGCGGCACGATGCGAACGGCGGATGGAGGTAAGTATGAGTGGTTGGAAAACCCTTCATCTTCCCGGTGTCGGACGGGCATTGCAGGTCCGCTTCAGACAACCGGTTCCCGGGGTGAGTCGGGCATTGCAAGTCCGTCTCGCACACCGGGTGGCGGGTCGCGCCTTCCGGGGCGGCCGCGCCACAGTGAAATATGCCCTGAACAGTCTCGGGGTGGTGTCGGTGGTCGCGGCGGTCTCGCTGGCGGTCAGCCAGGAATGGCGCACGGCCCTGGCCGGCGCGCTGGCCGGGGACGAAGCGCCGGCGGTGCTCATGGAAGCCGCGGTGCCCGCTGCCTCGGCCGACGTGGCCGCGGCCAAGCTCGGCCTGGCACCGGCTCCGGTGCTGGCCAAGGCGCCGGGCCTGCCGACGGTGTCCGGCACCGACGACTGGAACCAGCCGGCCGGCAAGGTGCCCTCCGTGGCCCACCTGGCCGCGCAGATTCCGGCGCAGCGCGTGGCGCTCGACGCCCGCAACCCGACCACGCTCGGCAGCGCGCGCGAGCAGGCCGTGGTGGCGGACTACATTGCCCGCAAGTACCGCGTGGCGGCGCAGGCCACCGCGCAACTGGTGAAGGCCGCGTACCTGACCGGGCGCGAGGTCGGCATCGATCCGCTGCTGATCCTGGGCGTGATCGCCATCGAGTCCAGCTTCAACCCGTACGCCGAGAGCGGCGTCGGCGCGCAGGGCCTGATGCAGGTCATGACCAAGGTCCACCAGGACAAGTACGAGGCCGTGGGCGGCGTGGCAGCCGCGCTCAACCCGTATGCCAACATCAAGATCGGCGCGCTGGTGCTCAAGGACTGCATCGCCCGCGCCGGCTCGCTCGAAGGCGGCCTGAAGTTCTACGTGGGCGCGTCCAGCAACACCGACGGCGGCTACGGCGCCAAGGTGCTGGCCGAGCGGGCCCGCCTGCGCCAGCTTCCGGGCGTGCACAGCGCACCGGAGCCGGTCGCGGCCAAGCCCGAGGCGGAGGCCGACGCCAATGCCAAGTCGCAGGCCCAGGCCGTGCATCACCAGGGCAACGGCGACAAGCTGGAAGCGGCCGGCAACGTGCCGAAGAGCGCCTGATCGTCCGAGTGCCCGAGGCCGCGGGCCGCGCGGCTTGCCGCGCAACAGGGAAAAGTACCCCCGAGGGGCTGGCCGTCAGCAAAAGGCGTTGAAAGCCCCAGGAGGGTCGAGAAGTCAAAAAAGCCCCGCGAAGCTGCCTTCGCGGGGCTTTTCTTGTATTGCCGATCCGTCTTGCCCGAGAGGCTGGTCCGAGAGGCCGGCCTAGTTGCTGCTGTGTGATTTCCCGCAGCTTCCGCGCGAGGATCAGGCGCTGCCCCAGGCGCTCCAGAGCGGCTTCCTGGGGGCGCGGGTGCTTTCTGCTTGCCGCGCTGCCGGGCTCAGGCGAAGAACTTCCGCAGCCGCGCCATCGCTTCCTCGATGTTCGCCATCGAGGTCGCGTAGGAGATGCGGATGTAATCGCTGGCCGTGTACGGGCCGAAGTCCTGGCCCGGCACCATGACCACGCCGGCCTCGTGCAGCATGGCCTGGGTCAGGCTGTCGGAATCGCCGGCGGCGCGATGGTTGACGCCGCGGCAGTCGGCATACACGTAGAAGGCGCCGTCCGGCTTGACCGGCACGTGCAGGCCGAGCGACTCCAGCGCCGGCACGATGGCGTCGCGGCGGCGGCGGAATTCCGCCTTGCGCTCGTCGTAGATGGCCAGCGCCTCGGGCGTGAAGCAGGCCAGCGCGGCATGCTGGGCCACCGCCGAGGCGCAGATGAACAGGTTCTGCGCGACCTTCTCGAACGCGTCCACCAGCGCGTCGGGCACCACCAGCCAGCCCAGGCGCCATCCCGTCATGTTGAAGTACTTGGAGAAGCTGTTGACCGTGACCACGTCGTCGTCCAGGCTCAGCGCCGACACCGGCGGCGCGTCGTACGACAGGCCCTGGTAGATCTCGTCGACGATGGCGAAGCCGCGGCGCGCGCGCACGGCGGCGAGGATGCGCGCGAGCTCGTCCGGCAGGATCGAGGTGCCGGTCGGGTTCGAGGGCGACGCCAGCAGCACGCCGCGGGTGTGCGCGTGCCAGTTGGCCTCGACCTGCTCGGCGGTGAGCTGGAAGCGCTCGGCCGGGCCGCTCGGGATCATCTTCGCGCGGCCGTCGAAGGCCGCCACGAAATGGCGGTTGCACGGATAGCTGGGGTCCGGCATCAGCACCTCGGCGCCGATCTCCACCAGCACCGCGCAGGCCAGCAGCAGCGCGCCCGAGGCGCCGGCGGTGACGATCACGCGGCGCGCCGGCACGTCGATCCCGTAGGCGCTCTTGTAGTGGGCGGCGATGGCCTCGCGCAGCGGCATGATGCCGAGCGCGCCGGTGTACTGGGTGACGCCGCGGCGCATGGCCGCCTCCGCCGCCCTGACCACGGGCTCGGCCGCGGTGAAGTCGGGCTCGCCGATGCCCATGTGGATGATGTGGCGCCCGGCCCGCTCCAGTTCGGCGGCCTGTTTAGCCAGTTCCATCACGTGGAAGGCGTCGATGTGGGCGAGGCGGGAGGCGGTGGCGAGGCGCTGCGGGTTCATGGCGGGTAGCGGAGTAAGGGGATGAAGCCTGGGGGAATGAAGCCTGGCCGGCCCGTTGGTCGATCGGGGCCGCCGGCGAAAGTGAAAACACCCGCCTGGAGCGGGTGTCGTCGTGGCAGGGGCGCCGCGCGGGCGGCGCCGGCTGCCGGGCTCAGCGTCGCGCGGCCAGTTCGGGCGCGCGCACCTGGGCGGCCAGCTTGTCCAGCACGCCGTTGACGTATTTGTAGCCTTCCACGCCGCCGAAGGTCTTGGTCAGTTCCACGGCTTCGTTGATGACGACCTTGTACGGGATGTCGATGCAGTGCACCAGCTCGTAGCTGCCGATCAGCAGCGCGGCGCGCTCGACCGGCGACAGCTCGTCCACCGGGCGGTCCAGGAACGGCGCGAACACGCCGGTCAGCGTGCTTTCCTCGCGGATCGCGCCGTTGAGCAGCGCGTCGAAGTGCTCGCGGTCGGCCTTGTTGAAGCCCTGCGCGTCATGCAGGTGGGCCTGGATGGCGCCGGTGTCGTTGCGGTTCAGCAGCCACTGGTACAGGCCCTGCAGCGCGAGCTCGCGCGAGCGGCGGCGCGCGCTCTTGGGCGCCGCCTTGGGCTCGGACTTGCCTGCCGGGGCCGCGGGCTTGCCTGCCGGGTTGCTGCTCTCGGGCGCGTCACTCATCGTCGTCCTCGTCTTCGTCCTCTTCCTGGCTGCGCAGCGAATCCAGCGCCGCGACCAGGTTGGCCATTTCCACCGCGGCGCGGGCGCAGTCGCGGCCCTTCTCGCGGGTGCGGGCATGCGCCTGGGCGTCGGTGTCGACGGTCAGGATGCCGTTGGCGATGGGCACGTTGAAGTCCAGGCCCACGCGGGTGATGCCGGCGCCCGATTCGTTCGAAACCAGTTCGAAGTGGTAGGTCTCGCCGCGCACCACGGCGCCGAGCGCGATCAGCGCGTCGAACTGGCCGCTTTCGGCCATCTTCTGCAGCGCCAGCGGCACTTCCAGCGCGCCGGGCACCGTCACCACGAGGGTGTCTTCGCCTTCGATGCCCAGCTTTTCCAGCTCGGCGACGCAGGCTTCGCGCAGCTCGTCGCAGACCGGCTCGTTGAAGCGGGCCTGCACGATGCCGATACGCAGGCCTTCGCCTTCGAGGTTGCTGGGGTAGAAACCGTGATCCATCTGTATTCTCCTGGGTTCGGTTCGCGGCCGGCACGATCGGGAAAGGCGCGGCCGCCGGTATGCGGTGTTCGGGGTCGGTGTATCAGTCTGCCTGGCCGCGCATGGGCTGGTAGCCGGTCACTTCCAGGTCGTAGCCGGTCATGCTCGGCATCTTCAGCGGCGAAGCCAGCACGCGCATCTTGCCCACGCCGACATCCTTGAGGATCTGCGCGCCGGTGCCGTAGGTGCGCAGGTCCGGCTTGTGGCGCGAGCGGTCCTGCGGCGCGTCGAGCGCCGAGAACTGCGCGAACAGCTGCGTCGAGCAGTCGCCGCAGTTCAGCAGCACCATCACGCCGTGCTCGGCCTCGGCGATGGCCTCGAGCGCGGCGGGCACGCTCCACGAATGCGTGGTGCGCGACACTTCCAGCAGGTCCAGCGTGGACAGCGGCTCGTGCACGCGCACCAGCGTCTCGCGGTCCGGGCGCGGCGTGCCCTTGACCAGGGCCAGGTGGGCGCGGCCGCTCGGCTTGTCGCGGTAGATGATGCTGTGGAAGGTGCCGTAGGGCGTCTGCATGCTGCGCTCGCCGGCGCGCTCGATGATGCTCTCGGTGCGGCTGCGGTAGTGGATCAGGTCGGCAATGGTGCCGATCTTGATGTCGTGCTCGCGCGCGAACTCGATCAGGTCGGGCAGGCGCGCCATCGTGCCGTCGTCCTTCATGATCTCGCAGATCACGGCGGCCGGGGTCAGGCCGGCCAGCGTGCCCAGGTCGCAGCCGGCCTCGGTGTGGCCGGCGCGGATCAGCACGCCGCCGGGCTGCGCCGTGAGCGGGAAGATGTGGCCGGGCTGGACCAGGTCGGCCGGGCGGGCGTCCCTGGCGACCGCGGCTTGCACGGTGCGCGCGCGGTCCGCCGCGGAGATGCCGGTGGTCACGCCCTCGGCCGCCTCGATCGACACCGTGAAGTTGGTGCCGTGCACCGTGCCGTTGCGGCTGACCATCGGCTGCAGGTCCAGCTGGCGGCAGCGCTCGGCGGTCAGCGTCAGGCAGATCAGGCCGCGCCCGTACTTCGCCATGAAGTTGATGGCTTCCGGGGTGACGAAATCGGCTGCCAGGACCAGATCGCCTTCGTTCTCGCGGTCTTCCTCATCGACCAGGATGACCATGCGGCCGGCACGGATTTCGGCAATGATGTCTTCGGTACGGGCGATTGTCATGAGGTACGGGCTGCGGCAGGCTGAGGTTGGGGCGGAGTGCGGAGCGCTCTTGGTATTCGGGGCGGGGAAGGCCGGCGTCGTCCGGCCGGCGCCGCCCGGACCGGACCCGGCTGGCCCCGGGGCGGGCCCGGAACTGGCGCGCGCAAGGAAAACCGGCTGGCCGCGGCGGCGGTCTGGCCCGATATTGTACGTCAAGCGCGCCCCTCGGGGCGCGCGGTGGCGATTTCCGGCCGCCGCCGGCCGGCGGGCAGGCTCAGGCGCCTTGCGCGGCCGGCACGCCGGCATGCATGCCCAGCAGCGCCTTCGCCCGTTGCCAGACGATCTCGGCCTGGAAGGCGACCATGACGGCGATCAGCACCATCACCTGCCCGAAGCCGCTGCTGTGGGCCACCGCCGCGCCGGCCATGTAGGCGGCCGCGCCGAGCGCGAACTTCACCAGCACCAGGCCCAGGAACAGCGCGATCGTCAGCTTCGTGCCCTGCGCGTAGACGGCCCCGTTCTCGACCGACAGCGTGGTCAGGCGTCCGCGCACGTAGCCGACCGCCGCGCTCATCGCCAGCCCGCCCAGCAGCAGGGTCCAGGCCAGCGGCGACGCCGGCGCATGGATGCCGCCGGCCACGAAGCCGACGATGGCGTAGATGGCGGCAAGCTTGAAGCGCGACTTGCCGTCCACCTCGCTGCGCACGGTCTGGCGATAGACCGCATAGCAGCACAGCGCGGCGATCAGCAGGATTTGGTGGGTCGTCATGATCTCTTCCTCGTGGTTGTCTGTGCGGGAGCCGGTGCGCGCCCGCGATGGAAACCATCGTAGAAAGGGAAAATGAGCCGAAAATGATGGCGCCTCTCCCGCGGCGGGGAGGGCGCCGGCGGATGCCTACGCCGCGTCCTTGGGCGCGCTCATCATCCGTTCCACGTACCGCGCGATCAGGTCGATCTCCAGGTTCACGCGCGCGCCGGCCTGCAGATCCTGCAGCGTGGTGACTTCGATGGTGTGTGGGATCAGGTTGATCGAGAAGGTGCAGCCCTGCGCGTCGTCGCTGACCTTGTTGACCGTCAGCGAGACGCCGTTGACCACCACCGAGCCCTTGTAGGCCAGGTAGCGGCCCAGCTCGCGCGAGGCGCGGATGCGCAGCTCGTGGGATTCGCCCACCGGGGCGAAGTGGGTGACTTCGCCGAGGCCGTCGACGTGGCCGGACACCAGGTGGCCGCCGAGGCGGTCGGCCAGGCGCAGCGCCTTTTCCAGGTTGACGCGGCCCGGGCGGTCCAGGCCGGCGGTCTTGCCGAGCGATTCGCGCGACACATCGACGTCGAAGGTGTCGCCTTCGAGCGCGATCACCGTCATGCAGGCGCCCTGGATGGCGATGCTGTCGCCGAGGGCGACGTCGGACAGGTCCAGCCCGGTGGCGCGCACCCGCAGGCGCACCCCGGCGGTTTCGCCGGCGGCCAGCGGGGACACGGTTTCGATGCGGCCGACGGCCGCGACAATGCCAGTAAACATGGTCGGTGGAAGAGTGGAAGAGGCGATGGGGAAAACATGCATGCTAGCAGGTGCGCGGCGGTTTCGTTGTCGCCGTTTCCCGTTCCTCGCTCCCGCCCGCCGCCATGCGCGCCGCCGGCGGCGCGCCCCGCTCCCGCGCCTGCTGTTATGCGTGGTCGATGCGGCGGGCGAGCAGGCGCAGGTCTTCGCCGACCATGCGCACGTCGTGCCAGCGGAAGGCGGCCGCGTCCTGCAGGCGCGCCAGCGGCGGCAGGTTGAACATGCCCTGCGCGTCGCCGAGCAGCTTGGGCGCGAGGTAGACCAATAGTTCGTCGACGCAATGCTCGCGGATCAGCGAGCCGTTGAGCTTGAAGCCGGCCTCCACGTGCAGCTCGTTGATGCCGCGCCGGCCCAGTTCCTCCAGCATGCGGCGCAGCTCCACCTTGCCGTGCGGGTTGGGCAGCACCACCACTTCGGCGCCGCGCGCTTCCAGCGCGCGCCGGCGGGCGGCGTCGTCGAAGGCGCAGAACACCAGCACCGGCTTGGCGAAGTCGCCCGTGTCGGGGATCAGCAGGCGCGCGTCCAGCGGGATCTCCAGGCGCGAATCCACCACCACGCGCTGCGGCTGGCGCGGCGTCTCGACCGCGCGCACGTTCAGTTGCGGGTTGTCGTCGCGCACCGTGCCGATGCCGGTGAGGATGGCGCTGGCGCGCGCGCGCCAGGCATGGCCGTCGTCGCGCGCGGCCTGTCCGGTGATCCACTGGCTGGTGCCGTCGTGCAGCGCGGTGCCGCCGTCGAGCGAGGCCGCCACCTTGACGCGCACCCACGGCAGGCCGCGCGTCATGCGCGAGACGAAGCCGATATTGAGTTCGCGCGCCTCTTTCTCCAGCAGGCCGCAGCGCACGTCGATGCCCGCCTCGCGCAGGCGCTGCAGGCCGCGCCCGGATACCGCGGGGTTCGGGTCTTCCATCGCCGCGACCACGCAGGCGATGCCGGCGCGCACCAGCGCATCGGCGCACGGCGGCGTGCGGCCGAAATGGCTGCACGGCTCGAGCGTGACGTAGGCGGTCGCGCCCGCGGGATCGTGGCCATGCGCGGCGGCGTCCTTGAGCGCCTGGATTTCCGCGTGGTCCTGGCCGGCGGGCTGGGTGAAGCCCTGGCCGATGACCTTGCCGTCCTTCGACAGCACGCAGCCGACGCGCGGATTGGGCGTGGTGGTGTACATGCCTCGCGCGGCCAGCGCGAGAGCCTGTGCCATGGCTGCGTGATCGGTATCTGAGAACATGAGGCTAGGTGTGCTTTCTGGTCGCGCGCGCGGCGCGTTGGATGAGGGTCGGCAACGGGTGCCGACGGGTTCCGGTGTCATGGCGCTCCGGCCTGGAGCGGGCCGTCGCAGTCCGCGTCCCGCCCCGGCGTGCACATGCGGACACGGCCGTGCGCGCCGAGCTTCAGCAGCCGTTGTTCGCCGCGGCAGCTCACGGTGAAGGTGGCGGCGAGAAAACCGCCTTGCTCCGAACGAGAGTATCCCACAGCTGTCATGCGCAGCGCATGGCTGCCCGGCGCGGTGGAGCGCAGCCCGATGCGCAGGCAGGCGCCGTGCGTCTGCACCACGGCGAAGGCATCCCCGGCGTGCCCGTCCGCCGATGCCCGCGCCGACGCCAGGCTCAGGCGCCAGCCGCGGTCCAGCGCGAGGCTGTCCGGCAGCGGCGACAGGACCACGTCCTCGCGCCTGGCCACGGCCGTGGCGCGCGCCAGCGCGAGCGAGCCGGCCAGCCGGTCCGCCGCCAGTTCGACCTGCTGCCGGGCCAGCAGCCGCTGCCAGGACGGCCATGCCGCTGCCGCGAGGATGGCCAGCACGGCGAGGCAGGTGAGCAGCTCGGCCAGCGTGGCGCCGCGGTTTGTCCCGTCTGTCCGGCGTACGCGGTGCGGAGCCATTGTTCAGCAGGCCGGCGGCAGCGGCACCGGTTCGGCGGCGAGGGGCGGGTGCGCGAGCCA
>NZ_AQPL01000251.1:0-2516 GCF_000395345.1 Cupriavidus sp. WS
GCGCGAGCCATTCCCCGGTGCTGCGCAGGATCAGCGTCCCGCACGGCGCATCGGGCCGCTGCGGCACCGCGCGCAACTCGACGCAGCGTTCCAGCCCGGCGCCCGGGCACGCGCCGGCGCTGATCAGGTGGCGCGAGCGTACCGGCGGCGCCGGCACGGGGCGCGGCCACCGGCCGGCCACCAGCGCGCCGCCGGGTTCCGCCGCGAAGGTCATGGCGGCCAGCGCGTGGCGCTCCAGTTCCAGCATGCCGCCGATCAGCGCGCTGCGCGCCTCGGCGCGCCAACCGCGCTCGACATGGCGGTGCCAGGCGGGAATGACCATTGCGGCAAGGATCGCGGCGATGGTCAGCGTGACCAGCAATTCGAGCAGCGTGAAGCCGCGTGGGCGTGGCCGGCGTGTCATGGGCGTTTCTCCGGGTACTGCCCGCCGTGGCAGGCGGTGGTGGAAAGCGGGCTTGGCGCGGGATCTCAAGGGACGCCCGCGCGGATCAGTTCCCGCCAGCGCAGGCGGCCGGTGCGGCGGCTGGCCACGGTGCCGTCGAGCGGCGTGGCGTGGCCGGCTTCGACCGACCAGAGCGTCAGCGCCACCGTCTCGCGCGCGGCGCGGCCCGGGCGCGGCGGTTCAGCGGCGGCGAGCGGCATGCGGGCGAGGGCAATGGTGGCGCCCGCGCTGGCGGCGTCCGGCCGGATCGGGGCGGCTTTGCCGGCGAACTTGCCGGCGGACGCCGGGGCGCCGTCCAGCGCCCGGACCAGGTAGCCGCGCTGGCGGCCATCCGGCGTGCGCGTGAGCAGCGCCACATGGCCCGGGTCGACGGGAAGGAGCCGTTCGAGGCGCTCGCCGGGATTGGCCAGCGGCAGGCGCCAGCCGGCCTCGCTCCCGTTTCCGGCATTGGCCGGAGCGGGGGGATCGGGCACGGCGACGACATGGTGGCCGCTGCCGTACACCACCAGATGGCCGCCCGCCGCGCTGAACACTTCCGGCGCGGCGGACATGGCCGGCGCGGTGGGTTGCCGGGCGGGCGTGCCGGGGCCGTGCAGGCAGCGGCCGTCCGCGCGCCACGGCGCCGGGCCGCGCAGGCCGAAGCGCCAGAGCCGGCCGGCGCCGTCCACTGCGTAGGCCGCCACGGCGAGGCCGGCCGCGTCGGACAGCACGGTCGCGGCGAGCAGGGTCGCGCCGGCCGTGCCGGCCCCGCAGCCGCTCGCGGGCAGGCGCAGGTGTTGCGCGGCGTACTTTCCGCGCCACGGCGCGTCGGCGGGTTTGTCCAGCGGCAGCAAGGCGAGCCCGCCCACGGCCAGCGGCACCAGCGCATGCCACCGCTGTCCGCCCGGCGCCGGCAGGGCCAGCGCGCGGACCGGCCCCGCGGGCGCGAGCGGCAGCGCGGGGGAGGCGGCGGTTTCCCACAGCGGCCCGGCCGGCGGCGCGGACGCGGCGTCCGTGATGTCGAGCGCGAACACGGCTGCCGGCGATGCGCCCGCCGCTACGCCGCAGAGCAGGACCGTGCGCCAGCGCTCCGGCTCGAGTTGCACGTCGGCCGCTTCGGGATATGGGCAGGGTGTGCTGGTGGATGTTGGCCGTGGCGCCTGCTCTTGCCGTCTTCGGGCGCCCGGCTCGCCGCCGGTGTGGCCTGCGGTAATCCCCGGCAGGTAAGCCAGCACTTCCTCTCCGCTGCCCGCGTCGAACGCATGCAGCAGGCCGGCCTGCGTGCCCAGCCAGACCAGCGGCGCGCGCGCGGCATGCCTCGCGGCGAAGCCGGCATGGCCGGGCCGGCCGGGCATCCACGCCGGCGGCGGCACGAGCACCGGCCTGGCGCCGGCCGCGCTGCGCGCTAGCGGCGCACGGCGCAGCGCGGCCAAGCGCGCCGCCACGGCATCGTCCGCGCTTGCGCGTGCCGTGAGCAGCCTGCGCGACGCCGGGTCGCGCAGCGCGAGCCGGGCGCCGGCTTCCCATGCGATGGCCGGCACGTGCCGGGCGCGCGGCGGCGCGGCGGCGGGCAGGGCATAGGCAAGCAGTTGGCCGGTCCCCGGCTGCGGGCCGGGCCGTGCAATGTAAGTGAGTGCCTGCGGTGAGGCGGCGCTGGCGCTGCCGCAGGCCAGCCCGGCGAGCAGTCCCGCAAGCGACCTCATGAACGGTTTCGCAAGCAGCAGCCTCACAAGTAGCCTCACAAGCAGTCCCGCATGCAGTCCCGCATGCAGTCTCGCAAGCAGCGCGGCGAGCACGCGGCGCGGCACGGCGGCGCGCCTCATGGCTGAAACTCGGTCTGCAGCAGGGCGCGCACCGCCGGGTCGCGCCCCGCGCCCAGCGCGGTGATGCGAAAGCGCGGCTTCGTGTTCTTTCCCGCGTCGCCGTAGCCGGGCGTCAGCCATGCGCCGGGAGGGCGTTCGTGCAGCAGCTCGATCACGTAGCGCGGCAGCGCGGCCGCGCCGGCGACGCCGGCCGGAAGCGCCGGCAGGGCGATGCCCGTGAAGGTGCCGGCGGCGATGCCGGTTGCCGCGTCGGGGCCGCGCGCGTCGAGCCA
>NZ_AQPL01000252.1:0-1009 GCF_000395345.1 Cupriavidus sp. WS
CGAGCCAGTCGTTCCATACCGGCGGCATGCCCGGCGCGGGCCGGCACAGCCCGCGCTGCGCGCCGCCCGCGCACTGTCCGGGCGGCGGCCACGCGGCCAGGCGCGGGTCGGCGCCGGTGGCGCCGGCGCGCAGCGCCAGCAGCAGGTCGGCCTCGGCGTCCAGCAGCGCCGCCTCCGCGGCGCGGAAGGCGATCTCGCGCTCGAGCTGGTAGGCCCCGACCTGCCGCGCGGAGAGCAGGAAATGGAGACCTGCCGCGGTGGTGGCGGCAACCAGCAGCAGCATCGTGCCGACCAGCAGCAGCGTCGTGCTGCCGGTCATGCGCGGGCGCGCCGCGAGCGCGGCGGCGTTCAGCACAGCGTCTCCGCGCATGGCGCCGGATTGCGCAGCCGCACCGAGGCGGTGAACACGCGGCGCAGCAGCGCGGGCCGGTCCGCTGGCTCGAATGCCACCGCGCCGTCCTGCGCGGCGGGCGCGGGCGGAAACAGGACGAGGGCCGGCGCCCGCGCGCGCTGCGCCAGCGGGCGTTCGCCACGCAGGACCAATGCGACCTGCACGGCGAGCACGTTGTGCCATGCCGGCATGCCGCGCCGGTTCATCTCCTCGGCGCGCAGGAACGTGTCGGGCCTGCCGTCGCCGGTGGTGTCGATGCCGTAGCGCAACCGCATCGTCTCGACACCGCGCACCAGCGCGCCGGAGGTCCAGCTACCGGCCTGCGCCTGTCCGTCGCGCCGGCTGGCATAGCGGCACAGCAACTGCGGTTCGCCGTCGGCACCGCTGGCCACGTAGAGCAAGTTGGCGCCCGCATACGGCGTGTCCTTTGCGGCATCGCCCACGCTCCGCGCCGCCAGCGCATAACCGCTGCAATCCACCATGGTGCGGTCCGGCAGCGCGGGCTGCCGCTCGCGCCCGCTGCCGCTGAAGCGCACCAGCAGCGCATCGCTGCCATTGACGCCGCGGCGCGCGCAGGCGGGCACCGGGCCGATGCCGGGCTGCCCGCAGTCGTCGCGT
>NZ_AQPL01000253.1:0-6951 GCF_000395345.1 Cupriavidus sp. WS
GGCACCGGGCCGATGCCGGGCTGCCCGCAGTCGTCGCGTCCCGACACGGCGGGCGGCGCCTGCGCCGGCATGGCCGCCGCATCCGGCCGCCAGCCGCCGTGGCGGATCAGCTGGGCAATGATGGCAAGCGCGTGCTGGCCGCGCTCTTCGAGCAGCACGAGATCGACGGCGGTGCGATAGGCGACCTGGACCGCGTGGAAGGACGACGCCGCCAGCGCGCTTACCAGCAGGCCCAGCGCGAGGCCGGTCATCAGTTCGACCAGCGTGAAGCCTTGCCGGCGCCGGCGCCGGGCCGTGCGTGCGGTCTTCATGGCCGGATCCACAGGGCGATGGCGCGCAGGGCCGCGCTGCTGCCGCCGGTGCCGCCGGCGCGTGCGGCCCGGGCGTGCAGCGGACCGGCCACCGCCAGCCTTGGCCCCGCCGCGCAGGCGGGCTCGTCGTTTTCATCGCCCGTGAAGGTGAGCGAATCGCACAGGCGCACGTGCAGCCGCCCCGCGTTTCCGCGCGCCCGCAGCAAGGCCAGCACCTGCGCCGGGTCCTCCAGTTCCGCCAGTTCGGCGCCCGCGCGCGTGGCGTGGCCGAGCGCCTCGTAGTGGCGCACGGCGCCGAGCGCGGCGGGCGCGAGCGCGGCGAGCGGGAGCAGCCCGATGCCCAGCACCGCGAGCGCGGCGAGGGCTTCGATCAGGAGGTAGCCGCGCGGCGCGCGGTGCGGCGCATGTGGCCGGTCGGCAGGGCGGCCTGTCCGGCTGGTTCGGCCTGTTCGCAACGGCATGGCGATCTCGCGTGGCAGGGGATGGCCAGACGATAGCCGCGCGGCGGGGCTGGAAATGTTCCAGATTGTGGAGACTGGCTGTGGACGATTCTCAAAATCACCGGGCTACGCCAGCCGGGCCGGCCGCGCGCGCCGCGCGCCGATACCGCGCGCCGATGCCCGCGCACTGCCGGTTCCTTGCGGACCGGCGTTCAGTCCCGTCAGCAGTCCTGCCGGCAGCCCTACCAGCAGTCCTGCGTGCTCCCCGTGCTGGCGGGGGTCTTGTCGTTGAGATCGTTGATCGTCATCTGGCCGCATGCCGGGTCGGTCTTCACCGCGTTCGCGGTCAGCAGGTAGGAGCTGGCGATCCCCGTTCCGCCCGCGGCGACCGAGATGACGTAGGCGCTGGATTCGCAGTTGTCGCCGGAAGGCGTGGTGCCGCCGCCGGTGCAGGCGGGCAACTGCAATGCGGCCAGGTCGGTGGTGTACTTGTTGTTGACTGTGAAGTACCGTTCCAGCGCGCCTTGCGCCCGCAGCAGCGCGGCCTTGCCTTCGGTGCGCCGCGCGCGCAGCACGTACTGCGAGTAGTTGGGAATGGCGACCGCGGCCAGGATGCCGACGATGGCCACCGTCGCCATCAGCTCGATCAGCGTGAATCCCGGGCGCCGGCGCCGCAGGGTCGGGGAGTGGGTCATGTGCGTGTTGCTCCTGTTGCTCCTGCTCCTGATGCCATGCGGCGCGTCAATGCAGGATCTCGCGCCACGTCAGGCGGCCGGTCGGGCTGCCCGCGCTTTCGGACACGGTTTCCTGGTTGCCGCTGGTGCCGGTCAGGAACTTGCATTCCTTGTTCGGGCCGCACCGTGTCACCGTCGGCGTGGGCGTGACGCCGACCGTGGACTGGCGTCCGCCGACGTATTGCTGGCCGCCGTTGCTGCCGTTCACCATGTCGCGCGGGTCGAAGTAGCCGTCGTTGTTGACGTCGAACGGCGAGACGGGAAGCCGCCCGCCGGATAGCCCGCTGAGTTCCATCAGCCAGCTCGTGCCGCCGTTGGCGCACAGGTCGCCGGACGGAATCAGCGTGGAGAACACGATGCGGTTGCCGCGGATCTGCGGGTTGTAGACCACGCGCTCGCCCTGGCCGGGCAGGCCCGGGGAGAGCAGGTTCAGGTACCAGCCGCCGGTCGTGCCCGACTGGGAGTACGTCACGGTATTCTGGCTGACGAGCCGGTACGCAAAGCCGTTGTACAGGAGTTCCTGGTTGATGGTCTGGGCGACCAGGTTGTTGCGCGACACGGTGGCCGCGCCCACGGTGTCGCGGTCCCAGATGCCGTAGAAGCTCTGCGTGCTCATGTCGGCCGGGTCGCTGGTGTCCACGTAGCGGCCGGTGCCGAACAGCACCATGAAGCCGCCGGCCGGATTGCGCATCACGTCCACCGAGGAGGTGATCGGCTGGCGCTTGCCGCCGTCGTCGGTGGCCACGAACAGCAGCGAGCGGGCGCTGGCCTGGGTCCAGGCGGACGGGCTGGTGCTGCGCAGGTCGAACTTCCACAGGTTGCCGAGCAGGTCGCCGGCATAGAGGATGTCGGTGGTGCCGTCGCCGTTGATGTCGGTCGGGAAGACCTGCGCGATGCCGTTGGCCGCGGTCGCGGCGGCGTCGTCGACCGACAGCTTCAGGTAGTCGGTGCCCAGCACCCAGCTCTTGGAGCCGGCGGGGCGGTCCAGGAACACGATGTAGATGTACCCCTTGGCGGCGGTGCTGTTGAAGCCGTTGCCGAACACCGCCGCCCACTTGCCGTTGGCCAGCTTGATGATGGCGGGCTGGCCGAACGTGTAGCCGAGGTCGGCGTCGCTGCTGCTGGTGAATTCCCACAGCACGGTGCTGGCCGCCGTGCCTTCGGCGATCGATTCGGGATCGGTCACGTCGAGCGCGTAGATGCCCTTGCCGCCCGCGGCGAGGCCGCCCACCAGCACCGTCTTCCAGGCGTTGTTGACCAGCGCGTCGCCAGTGGCCGGCGTGCCGTCGACGTAGTAGGCGTGGGTGTAGCCGGTATCGGTGAGCTTGGCCAGCGTGCCGTACAGCGGCGAGGGCACGTAGGCGAACAGTTCCTTGCCGGCGTCGGAGCCGGCGTCCGTGCTGGGGTTGGCGGAGAACGCGTGGAGCATGCCGTCGTTGGCGCCGACGTACAGCATCGGCTTGCGGTTGCGCTTGTTGGCGACGAAGGTCGCGTAGCCGGCGTCGGCCAGGCCGGCATTGGGCACGCCGACGTACTGCGGGCTGGAGTTGACGATGTCGCCCAGCAGCGTGTTGGGCCGCACGCGGAACTTGCCCTGGGCGTCGCCTTCGTTGCTCTGGTCGCCGCGCAGCCAGTTCAGGCGCGCCTGGCCCTGGGCGTCGGTGAGATTGAGCGCGGTGCGGTACGTCGCGGGCAGGTTGCTCCAGCGGAACGGGATGCCGCTGCCGGCCGCGCTGTCGTAGGACAGGATGTTGCGGTTGTTGGCGACGGCGCCCTTGAGCAGCAGCCCGGCGTCCCACAGCGCGGGCTGCTGCAGCAGGCCGTCCGTGTTCACCGCGTAGGCCAGCAGCTGGCCGGACCAGTCGGTGCCGTTGAAGCGGGCCTGGTAGATGCGCGAGCCCGTGGTTAGCGACGACGAGTTGGTCGCCACCGACGCGGCCGACGAGGTCTGGAGGATGGACAGGAACGCGCGCTCCAGCGCCGCCGACAGCGCGCCGGGGTTGGTGGCGTAGAAGTAGTTGTCGGGCAGGCCGTCGGCGCCGCCGCTGCCGTCGGACAGCCGCACGTCCCATTCGGAGACCTGGTCCGGCGTGTTCGAGCCGTTCAGGTCCTTGAAGCCGCCCCACTTCGCCGCGTAGTACAGCGGATCCTGGAACTGCGAGCCGCTCTTGCCGTTGGCGGTGTAGGTGACGCTGGTTTCCGGGTCGCCCAGCGCGCAGTTGCTGCAGCCGCCGCTGGCGTTGAGCTGCGAGCCGGACGGCGTCACCGTGACGTTGACCGGGTCGGTGTAGCTGAAGCCCAGGATGCCGGAGTGGAAGTGCGTGCCGTCCTTGTCGGTGCCGGAGACCGTGTAGCCGAAACCCTGCCCGTTGGAGGTGGACGCGGAAACCACCTTGGTCGAGATCTTGATGGTGTCGCCGCTGACGCTGTAGGTCAGCGTGCCCCACACGTCCTGGTCGTAGTCGCCGCCGGCGATGGAGTCTTCCCAGTTGACGTAGAACTTGCCGCTGGTGGCCGTCTGGCTGATGACCTTGAAGTCCACCAGCGTGCCGTTGCTGGCGGGCACGCCGCTCGGATGCAGCTGGTAGGACGGCATGATGGTGACCGTCTTGCCGTTCACGTTGACGTTGATCTTGGGCGTGGTGGTGGCGAGCTGCACCGCGTAGGTCGCGACCTTCAGCGATTTCTGGTCGCCGTCCGGCACGCCCAGCGTCTTGCCGTCGCGGATCCGGTTCATGTGGGCGAACAGCGCGGCCCCGGCGATCTGGAACGTGCCCTTCTGCGAAGGGCCTTCCGGGCAGATGCCGAGCACGTCGCTGAAATTGGACACGGCCTTGGCCGAGCACATGTTGTCGATCACCGAGCCCACGCCGCCGGCGAACCAGGTCGCCTTGCCGTCGACGCCTTCGCCGGCGCCGACCTTGTTGGTCCAGGGGCTGACGCTGCCGGTGGTGTTCAGGTCGGAGAACTTGTCGAGCTGGTCGCCATCGTAGGAGGTGACGCTGGAGTTGAACACGAGCGTGTTCAGCGGCGAGCAGTAGGGCGCCTTGCCGGGGTCGGTGGCGGGCAGGTCCAGCGGGTTCGCCCAGCCCGGACTGGTGAGCTTGAGCGTGGCGTCCTTGCCGCTGCCGCTGGCGGCAAAGCGGCTGTCCGGCGATTTGCCGGCGAAGTAGCGCAACGTTTCGAGATAGATCTCGGAGATCGGGTTGCCCCAGGTGGAGCAGTTGCCCTCATTGGCCGGCTGGTTCTGCGCGGTGCTGCCGCCGCTCGAGACGATGCCGGTCTGCTGGTAGTTGCATTTGTCGGCGTTGACGTAGCTGCCGTCGCTGTAGCTGTATCCGTAAGGGCGCAGGTGGTCGATGTTCCAGACGATGCCCTTGACGGCGCTGGTGCCGGAGAACAGGAAGGTGCCGTTGTCCGGGTTGATCTCCTGCGCGAAATTGGTCACGTTCCGGCGCAGCATGCCGCCCGAGATGTTCTTGTCGTAGGTGCCGGTCATCAGGCCGAACAGCATCTGCCCGGTCTCGCCGTACTTCTGCAGCAGTCCGTAGGGCTTGTAGGTGGTGCCGTACTGCTTGCAGTTCTCGGTGCCGATCAGGCCCGCCACGCAGACCTGCACGCGCGCGTTGAAGGTGCCGGTGGCCTGGCCGGAGCCGAGGCCGCGCGT
Organism: Cupriavidus sp. WS; assembly: GCF_000395345.1. Lineage (NCBI taxonomy): Bacteria > Pseudomonadati > Pseudomonadota > Betaproteobacteria > Burkholderiales > Burkholderiaceae > Cupriavidus > Cupriavidus sp. WS. The sequence continues at coordinate 5,153 of NZ_AQPL01000253.1, forward strand.
GCCCTGCACGGGATTCTCGGCGGACGAGTTGATGCCCGAGACCGCGGCCCGGTTGCCGTTGGAGGAGCCTGAGACGGAGACGTTGTTGCTGCCGACCTTGATCGACGGCAGGAACGACCCCTGCGTGTTGTTCTCCTCGCCGTACCAGTTGCACTGCCACTTCTCGCTGGCGCCCCAGGTGGCGTAGTTGCCCTTGACCACGCGCAGCACCGGCGCCTGCGTGTTGTTCTGCGAGTTGAGGTTGCTGGAATCCTTGGGCGTGACGTTGCAGATGGTCAGGCCGCCGCGGGTCAGGTTCTTCACCGACCACGACGAATAGGTGGCGCTGGTGCCCTTGGGGTCGGACACGCCGTCCGGGTAGACGGCCACGCTGACCTGCTGGCTGCCGCTGGTGGCGGTCACCCAGCCGGTCAGCGTGGTGTTGGCCGGCGCCGCGGAATCCTTCGCCGTGAACTGGAGCTGGTCGCCGATCTGCATGTTGCTGTTGGCGCTCAGGCTGACGGTGATGACGTTGGCCCGCATCTGGATGCTGCTGGTCGACGTCACGGTGCCGATGTCGGACATCAGCTCCACGTCGCTGAACGGCACCAGCTTCTTGATGTCGGCGTCGTTGTTGTAGTACTTGGCCCAGGCGTGCGCGTCCATCGGCAGGAAGGCGCGCTCCAGCACGGTGGTGGCGTTGTCGGTCGAGCGCATGCCGCCGTAGAGGATCTTGCGCACCTCGTCGATCCGGCTCATGGTGGCCCAGTTCAGGAAGTTGCCGCTCCAGGTGGTGCCGTCGCAGTACTTGGTGGTGGTGACCGCCTTGGGCACGAAGCCCTGGATCGTGCTGCTGTCGTAGCCGTAGCACTTGTACGAGTCGAAGTAACCCGCGTAGTCGATGCCGTTGTTGTACGTGGTGTCGAGCGCGCCGTCGTTGTTCAGGTCGGTGTAGTCGTTGTACGCCTTCTGGTGCAGCGAATGGTCCTTGGACAGGTCGATCATCACCATCGGCGGGACGTTGCCGCCGGCATAGAGCGGCCGCGCGGCCAGGTTCAGCTGGGCGGCGGATGCCGAGGCGAGCGCGAGCAGGAACGACACCGCCAGCAGGACGCGCTGCAGGTGGCCGACGGGACGGCCGAGAAGGCTGCCAAGGATATGCTGGGTCATGGTGGGCCCGACAGGTAATGTGACAGGTAATGGGACACGCAAGGGCTGCAAGTACCGCTCAGAAACGGACAACTTCCTGCACCGTGACCTTGGTGGCGGGATTGGCGCCGTAGCCAAGCGCGGTCACGCGAAAAACGTATTGCGTCGCACCGGCGCGCAGGCTGCCCTGCGCGATGTCCGGGATCGATTCGATGATGTAGCGCGGCTGCTGCGAGACGCCGCCCGAATTGGCATTGGCGGCCAGCGGCATCTTCTGGGCCGCGCTGAGGTTGGTTATCTCGCCCAGCGCGACCGAGCGGTTCGGGTCTTCGAGGTACAGGTCCCAGACCTGGCTGCCGCTGTCGGCGGGGACGCAGAAGCCCTTGTAGCCCTGGATGTCGCAGGTCGGGGAGGCGCCGGTGCGCCCGGTCAGGCCGCGCGTCACGCTGATGTCGTTGCGCGCGTCGCGCAGCGCGGCTTCGGCCGCCTGCAGCGCGATGTTCTGGTCGCGCGCGTTGCGGGCCATGCGCTCGGAGGACAGGCTGGTCAGGCTGGCCGCCACGCCGAGCAGCGTCAGGATGATGAGGAACAGCAGCACCATGACCAGCGAGATGCCGCGCTGCGCGCCGCGCGCTGGCTGGCGGGCGGGGGCGGGACGGCGGAGTGGGGTG
>NZ_AQPL01000254.1:0-9197 GCF_000395345.1 Cupriavidus sp. WS
CGGGTACGGTGAACCGGCGCCGGGCGACGCCGCCGGCGAGGCCGGCCGCGTCACCTTCCCGATCGACCTGCCCGGCCGCCTGGAAGCGCTCGAGCGCGACCTCATCCTGCAGGCCCTGCAGCAGACCGGCTTCAACCGCACCGCGGCGGCGCCGCTGCTGGGCCTGAGCTTCCGCCAGCTGCGCTACCGCATCCAGCAGCTGGGCATCCGCGAAGGCCGCGAGGATGCCGCCGACGACGCCGGCGGCGAGGGCCTGGATGCCGCCGCCCACGGAGGGCGCGATGCCTGAGCACGTCCACGGCGCCGCCGTGCCTTCCGCCCCGGCCGCCTTCCGCCCCGACCCCGCGGGCTGGGTGCCGGCCGCGCGCCGCGTGCCGTCGCCCAACTTCGACGCGCGCCCGGCCGGCCTGCCGGTGGACCTGGTGGTGATCCACAACATCAGCCTGCCGCCCGGCCAGTTCGGCAGCGGCGACATCGAGGCCTTCTTCCAGAACCGGCTCGACCCGTCGCGCCATCCGTTCTTCGCCACCATCCACGAGGTGCGTGTCTCGGCGCATTTCCTGGTGACGCGCACCGGCGAGCTGGTGCAGTTCGTGTCCTGCCTGGACCGCGCGTGGCACGCGGGGCAGTCCGAGTTCCTCGGCCGGCCGCGCTGCAACGACTTTTCCATCGGCATCGAGATCGAAGGCAGCGACGACCAGCCGTTCACGTTGGCGCAATACCACACCGCCGCGGCGCTGGTGCGTGCGCTGCTCGCCGCCTACCCGGTGCGCGCGCTGGCCGGGCACAGCGACATCGCCCCGGGGCGCAAGACCGATCCGGGCCCGCATTTCGACTGGGCGGCCTTCGCGGCGGCCGCCGGCCTGGCTTCCGGGATGCTGCCCTACCGCAAAGGGCGGCCCTGAGGCAAGCCCGCGCCGCGCGTTCTGGGGGGATCGAGCGGGCAAGGGAAAACCCTGATAAAGTCCGGCCCCTATCGAAGCGGCCCGGGCAATCGAAAAAATTTCTTTTCATGGTGCGGTAACGTACCGCCGGGCGGGATCCCTTGCGTCTCTTGGGCTGGCGGGTTTGGTGCGGGACCGCATGCCCCCGCCGCCACCGGCTCCGCTTCAAAAAGGCGCTTGTCAAGACTGGTCAAGCCGCTTCATTTCACTATACTTAGTCCAGTTTTTCGCATCGACCACTATATCTAGTGGTGCTTTTCGGGGAGCCAGCCTAGGTGTGCAGTTACCGCCGCGGCGCGACAGCGCGTAGCGTGCGGTCCGCCCGAGGACTGGCGCGTCACAAGAGTCCCAGCAGAATCCAGCAATGCAGTTCGCCCCGGCCGGTCAGGGCCGGGCGAGCCGTTCCATCTTGCGGTTTTTTGCTCGGGACTCTTTGTCACTCATAAAACACGGGTAAGAACAGGAGTTCCTCATGCAGACAGCCCAGAACGAATTTTCCACCGGCGCCGTCGCCGCCGGTGTCGCAGCCAACCCGCAGTCGAGCCCCGCTGCTGCCGGCGCTGGCAACTACCAGGACTACAAGATCATCCGCCGCAACGGCGCCGTGGTGGCGTTCGAGCCGAGCAAGATCTCGGTGGCCGTGACCAAGGCCTTCCTGGCCGTCAACGGCGGGCAGGGTGCCGCTTCCGCGCGCGTGCGCGAGGTGGTCGAGCTCGTCACCCAGAACGTGGTGCGCGCGCTGCTGCGCAGCCGCCCGAGCGGCGGCACCTTCCATATCGAGGACGTGCAGGACCACGTCGAGCTGGCGCTGATGCGCTCGGGCGAGCATGAAGTGGCCCGCTCCTACGTGCTGTACCGCGAGAAGCGCACCCAGGAACGCGCCCAGGCCAATGCCCAGGCGGTTGCCCGCGTGCAGGAAGGCGGCGCCACCTTCAACGTGAGCGACGGCGGCGTGGCCCGCGTGCTCGACGTGAGCTCGCTGCACGCGCTGATCGACAACGCCTGCTCGGGTCTCGGCGACGCCGTCAGCGCCGAGCCGATCCTCCGGGAAACGCTGAAGAACCTGTACGACGGCGTGCCCATGACCCAGGTCTACGACTCGGCCATCCTGGCCGCGCGTACCCTGATCGAGAAGGACCCGGCCTACAGCCAGGTCACCGCGCGCATCCTGCTGCACACCATCCGCAAGGAAATCCTGGGCACCGAAGTGACCCAGACCGAGATGGTGTCGCGCTACGCCGACTACTTCCCCAAGTTCATCGCGCGCGGCATCGAAGCCGAGCTGCTCGACGAAAAGCTGGCCACCTTCGACCTGGCCCGCCTGGGCGCCGCGCTGGACGCCCAGCGCGACTTCCAGTTCAACTACCTCGGCCTGCAGACCCTGTACGACCGCTATTTCCTGCACATCGACGAGACGCGCATCGAAATGCCGCAGGCCTTCTTCATGCGCGTGGCGATGGGCCTGGCGCTGGGCGAGAAGGACCGCGAAGGCCGCGCCATCGAGTTCTACCAGCTGCTGTCGTCGTTCGACTTCATGTCGTCCACGCCGACCCTGTTCAACGCGGGCACGCGCCGCTCGCAACTGTCGTCGTGCTACCTGACCACCGTGTCGGACGACCTCGAAGGCATCTACGAGGCGCTCAAGGAAAACGCGCTGCTGTCCAAGTTCGCCGGCGGCCTGGGCAACGACTGGACCAACGTGCGCGCGCTCGGCTCGCACATCAAGGGCACCAACGGCAAGTCGCAGGGCGTGGTGCCGTTCCTCAAGGTGGTCAACGACACCGCCGTGGCGGTCAACCAGGGCGGCAAGCGCAAGGGCGCGGTGTGCGCGTACCTGGAAACCTGGCACCTGGACATCGAGGAATTCCTCGAGCTGCGCAAGAACACCGGCGACGACCGCCGCCGCACCCACGACATGAACACGGCGAACTGGATTCCCGACCTGTTCATGAAGCGCGTGATGGAAAACGGCGAATGGACACTGTTCTCGCCGGCCACCTGCCCGGACCTGCACGACAAGGTCGGCCGCGCCTTCGAGGCCGCCTACCTCGGCTACGAAGCCAAGGCCGCCAGCGGCGAGCTCAAGCTGTTCAAGAAGATCCCCGCCATGCAGCTGTGGCGCAAGATGCTGGGCATGCTGTTCGAGACCGGCCACCCGTGGATCACCTTCAAGGACCCGTGCAACATCCGCAGCCCGCAGCAGCACGTGGGCGTGGTGCACAGCTCCAACCTGTGCACGGAAATCACGCTCAACACCAACGAGAGCGAGATCGCCGTGTGCAACCTGGGTTCGGTGAACCTGGTGGCGCACCTGAAGCAGCAGGCCGACGGCACCCAGGTGCTCGACCACGCCAAGCTCGAGAAGACCATCCGCACCGCCATGCGCATGCTCGACAACGTGATCGACATCAACTACTACGCGGTCGACAAGGCCAAGAATTCCAACCTGCGCCACCGTCCGGTCGGCATGGGCATCATGGGCTTCCAGGACTGCCTGCACGTGCTGCGCCTGCCGTACGCCAGCGACGCGGCCGTCAAGTTCGCCGACACCTCGATGGAAGCGGTGTGCTACTACGCCTACCTGGCCTCGACCGAGCTGGCCGAGGAGCGCGGCCGCTACAGCAGCTATGACGGCTCGCTGTGGGACCGCGGCATCCTGCCGCAGGACTCGCTCAAGCTGCTGGCCGAGGAGCGCGGCGGCTACCTGGAAGTCGACATGTCCTCGTCGATGGACTGGACCGGCCTGCGCGCGCGCATCAAGCAGCACGGCATGCGCAACTCGAACTGCATCGCGATCGCCCCGACCGCGACCATCTCGAACATCATCGGCGTGTCGGCCTGCATCGAGCCGACCTTCCAGAACCTGTACGTGAAGTCCAACCTGTCGGGCGAGTTCACCGTGGTCAACGACTACCTGGTGCGCGACCTCAAGGCGCGCGGCCTGTGGGACGAGGTCATGGTCGCCGACCTGAAGTACTTCGACGGCTCGCTGTCGCGCATCGACCGCATCCCGCAGGACCTGCGCGACATCTACGCCACCGCGTTCGAAGTCGAGCCGAGCTGGCTGGTGGAAGCGGCCAGCCGCCGCCAGAAGTGGATCGACCAGGCCCAGTCGCTGAACATCTACATGGCCGGCGCCTCGGGCAAGAAGCTCGACGACACCTACAAGCAAGCCTGGCTGCGCGGCCTGAAGACCACGTACTACCTGCGCACGATGGCGGCCACGCACGTGGAGAAATCCACCGTGTCGCGCGGCTCGCTCAACGCCGTGTCGTCGGGCAGCGACGGCGGCCTGGCCGCCTCCGGCCTGGACCGCGCGGCGGCCTCGGCGCCGGTCATGCCGGAAGCCGAAGGCGCGGTCTGCACGATGCGCCCGGGCGACCCCGGCTTCGAAGAGTGCGAAGCCTGCCAGTAAGCTGAAAGCCGCCCCCGTAAGCCCAGAGTGGGCCGCGGGTGCGGCCCACTGAAGAATTTCACGGAGAACCACATCATGCTGAGCTGGGACGACGACGTTCAAGCCACTCCGCAGGCCGCACCGCAGCCTGCTCCCCAACCCGCTTCCCAACCCGCCCTGCAAGCCGGCCTCGGCGCCGACCAGCAAGGCGTGCTGCCGCCTGCCGCCACCCAGCCGGCCGGCGCGGGCATCCTCGGCAACCATGCGAACGCCGCCGCCGTGCAGAGCGACCGCCGCGTCAACGTGGCCGACAAGCGCGTGATCAACGGCTCGACCGACGTCAACCAGCTGGTGCCGTTCAAGTACAAGTGGGCCTGGGAAAAATACCTGGCCGGCTGCGCCAACCACTGGATGCCGCAGGAAATCAACATGTCGCGCGACATCGCGCTGTGGAAGGACCCGAACGGCCTGACCGAGGACGAGCGCCGCATCATCAAGCGCAACCTCGGCTTCTTCGTCACCGCCGACTCGCTGGCCGCCAACAACATCGTGCTGGGCACCTACCGCCAGATCACCGCGCCGGAATGCCGCCAGTACCTGCTGCGCCAGGCCTTCGAGGAAGCGATCCACACGCACGCCTACCAGTACATCGTGGAGTCGCTCGGCCTCAACGAAGCCGAGATCTTCAATGCGTACCACGAGGTGCAGTCGATCCGCGACAAGGACGAGTTCCTGATCCCGTTCATCGACACGCTGACCGATCCGTCGTTCAAGACCGGCACGCCCGAGAACGACCAGAAACTGCTCAAGTCGCTGATCGTGTTCGCCTGCATCATGGAAGGCCTGTTCTTCTACGTCGGCTTCACGCAGATCCTGGCGATGGGCCGCCAGAACAAGATGACCGGCGCCGCCGAGCAGTACCAGTACATCCTGCGCGACGAGTCGCTGCACTGCAATTTCGGCATCGACCTGATCAACCAGATCAAGCTCGAGAACCCGCACCTGTGGACCGCCGAGTTCAAGGCCGAGCTCACCGAACTGTTCAAGAAGGCCGTGGACCTGGAATACCGCTACGCCGAGGACACCATGCCGCGCGGCGTGCTGGGCCTGAACGCGCCGATGTTCAAGGGCTACCTGCGCTTCATCTGCAACCGCCGCTGCCAGCAGATCGGCCTGGAGCAGATGTTCCCGAACGAGGAAAACCCGTTCCCGTGGATGAGCGAGATGATCGACCTGAAGAAGGAACGCAACTTCTTCGAGACGCGCGTGATCGAGTACCAGACCGGCGGCGCGCTGAGCTGGGACTGAGGCGCCGCCGGGCCGTCGCCCGGCAACTGCCGACAAGCCCCGCATGCCTGTGGCATGCGGGGTTTTTTTTGTCCGCGCCGGCCGCGCGCGGCCGTCAGCCGCCGATCTGCCGCAGCGCCTTCTCGATGGCCTCGGCGCCGTCCGGGCGCACCAGCCGCGCCACTTCCGCGCCGTCGCGCAGGAACACCAGCGTGGGCCACAGCCTGACGCGGAACGAGCGCCCCAGCGGCCGGCCGCTGCCGTCCTCGATCTTGACGTGGCGCACGCCGGGGTAGGCCTGCAGCGCGCGCGCCAGGTGCGGCTGGGCGCGCAGGCAGTAGCCGCACCAGGGCGCGCCGAACTCGATCAGCGCGGGGCCGCGGAGGGCGTCGATCTCGGCGCGCGCGGGCTCGTGCGCGGCATATTGCTCGGTCATCGTCATGCTGGCGTCTCCTGGCCGGTGGTAGCGGCAAGCTTAGCCGATGGCGCTCAAGCCTGTGCCGGCGGCGCGGCGAGCGCGGGCTCCGCCTTGCCGAACCGCACCGTCGCCAGCAGCGACGCCGCCACGATCAGCCCGCCGCCGGCCCAGGCCGTGGCGGAAATCCGCTCGCCCAGCCAGAGGCTGGCGAACAGCGCGCCGAAGGCCGGCTCGCTGCCCATCAGCAGCGCCACGCGCGTGGGGCTGCTGCGCCGGATGGCGTAGTTCTGCGCGAAGAAGGCGAACAGCGTGCAGGCCAGCACCAGGTAGATCACGCTGCCCCAGAACGCGCCGTGGCCGGCCAGCGCGGGCAGCGGCTGCCACTGCGCCGGCATCAGCGCCAGCGCCACCGCGGCGCTGCCGCCGGCTACCACGCCGGACTGCACCGCGGTCACCGTCAGCGCCGGCAGCGGCGCGGCGCGCATGACGCGCTTGGTCGCGCAGACGATCAGCGCGCGCAGCGCCGCGGCGGCCAGGATCAGCGCGTCGCCGGGATTGAAGGCGAGCGCGCCGTCGCCGGCCAGCAGCCAGGCGCCCGCCAGCGAGAGCGCCACCGCGGCCCATTCGAGGCGCGCCGGGCGGCGCTTGAGCAGCAGCCATTCCACCAGCGGCGTGAGCACCACGCACAGGCTGATGAGGAAGGCCGCGTTGGCCGCGCGCGTGAGCAGCACGCCGAAGGTTTCGCACAGGAAGATGCCGAGCAGCAGCACGCCGGTGCCGAGCACGCCGCGCAGGGCGGCGCGGTCGGCGTGGCGCAGCGCGGCCAGCGCCGGGCTGAGCAGCACGAAGGTGATGCCGAAGCGCAGGGCCAGCAGCCCCAGCACCGGGTAGAAGGCCAGCGCGCCCTTGACCACGCCGTAGCTGCTGCCCCACACGATGGCGACGGCGAGCAGCATGAGGTCGGACAGCATCAGCAGGCGTCTGGAGGAGGTCGGGGTGGGCATGGTCGGTTCCGGGATGGCGTGAAGGGCGGAAGGGACATTGTCCGGTTTTGCGCTGGCGCTGATAATCGGGTCTGCGTGCACAGCTTTCATGTCGCCGATGCACAGATCCGGGCGCTACCCGCCCGCCACCGCCGCCGCGCCGGAGTGCCGATGAACCCGACCGATTTCCTTGCCCTGCTGCCCGACATGGCGGTGTTCGCGCGCGTGGTGGACGCCGGCAATTTCTCGCTCGCCGCGCGCCAGCTGGGCAGCACGCCGTCGACGGTGAGCCGCCAGATCAAGCGGCTGGAGGAGGCGCTGGCCACGCGCCTGCTGGAGCGCTCCACGCGCAAGCTGCGCATGACGGAGTCGGGCGCGCAGGTGTACCGCCATTGCCGCGACATGGTGAGCGCGGCCTCCGGCGCCGTGGATGCCGCCGGCCAGCTGGCGGCGCGGCCGCAGGGCACGGTCAGCGTGAGCGCGCCGACCGCGTTCGCCAAGACGGTGATCCACCCGCTCGTGCCGGGCTTCCTGCGCGCGCACGACGGCATCGACCTGCGGCTGGTGTTCACCGACCACGAGGTCGATCCGCTCGAGCACGACCTCGACCTGGTGATCCGGCTGACCGGGCAGCCGCCGCCCGGGCTGGCGGGGCGTCGGCTCGGCGCGGTGCGCTGGGTGCTGTGCGCGTCGCTGGCCTACCTGCGCGCGCGCGGCACGCCCGCGCATCCGCGCGAGCTGGCGCGGCACGACTGCCTTTATCTCGGCGAGACCGCCGACGACAACCGCTGGCGCCTGCGCCGCGACGGGCAGGTCCATGCGGTGGAGGTGAGGGGGCGCTATATCGCCAACCATGCCGGCGCGCGGCTGGAGGCCGCCCAGCAGGACCTGGGCATCGCCGCGCTGCCGGAGTTCGCCGCCGCCGGGGCGCTGCGCGACGGCACGCTGGTGCGCGTGCTGGCCGACTGGGAGTTGCAGGCGCGCGCCTACGTCGGGCCGGTGTGGCTGCTGTATCCGCCCAACCGCTTCCTGCCGCCCAAGGTGCGCGTGCTGATCGACTACCTGGCCGCGCACCTCGGCCCTGTGTGAGCCGCGGCGGGCTCAGGCTGCCTTGCGCTCGGCCGCCTCGCCCGCCTTGCGCTCGCCGCCGAGCGCCGCGGTCAGGTCGGCCAGCAGGCCGGCCAGCTCGCCCGCCATCATGGCGAAGTCGCCGTCGAAGCGCTCGTCCTCGTCGCGCGCGCTCGGATCGGCCTGCTCCTTGATGACGTCCAGCGGGGCCACGCGCTTGACCGCCAGCGATTCGGTCAGCACGAAGGAGACGCGGTCGTTCCAGGTCATCGCCAGGCGCGTGCAGCGCTTGCCGGCGGCGATGTGGCGGCGCAGGTCCTCGGGGTCGAGCGGGTGGCGCACGTAGCGCACGGTGGCTTTGCTCTCGGCGCTGGACTGCAGCTCGATCTCCTGGTCCACGGTGAAGCCGGCCGGCGCCGTGTCGCTGGACAGCCACTCGGTCATGGCGGCCACCGGCGACAGGTTGACCTGCAGCGTTTCCAGCGGCAGCGGGTCGATCGACTTGAACAGCAGGCTGCGCACTTCGTCGGCCTTGGCCGGGGCGGCGGCGTCGATGGCCAGCCAGCCGTTGACCGGGTCGATCCACACGCGCGTGTCGCGGCGGATGCTGAAGGCGCGCGGCAGCAGTTCCTCGGTGACTTGTTCCTTGAGCTCGCGCATCTGCTTGCGGCCGGGCTTGAAGCCCTGCTGCTCCTCGATCTCGGCGGCGCGCGCCTTGGTGACCTGGTTGACCACGGTGGTGGGCAGGAGCTTCTTCTCGGTGCGCAGGGTCAGCAGCATCTGCTTGCCGACCAGGTGGACCAGCGCGCCGTTTTCACGCGGCGAGGCCCAGCCCTGGGTCTGCATTTCCAGGCTGGTGCCCGGGAAGAAGGCGTGGCGCGCGAGGCCGGCCTCGACTTCGTCGGCGGCAAGGGTCCACGGCGCGGACAGGCGGTGCAACTGGAGGTTCTTGAACCACATGGGAATTCGGCCAAAGGGACCGATTCTAGCCGGTTAGCGTGACCGATGCGGTAACAATGCGTGAAGCGCCCGCGCGGGACGCCGCGGGGCAACGCGGAAGCGGCGCGCAGGAAAGCAAAGGGGCCGGGCTGCCCTGTGGCAGC
>NZ_AQPL01000255.1:0-36873 GCF_000395345.1 Cupriavidus sp. WS
CTGCCCTGTGGCAGCCCGGCCCCGTCCGCGCCGCTGGCTCAGATGTCGAGCTTGCTGATCTTCGAGCCTTCCAGCGACAGGCCCGCCATCAGGCCGGCGTTGGTCACGACGAAGCCGACGATCGGCTGCTGGGCGGTGTTGGTGTCGATGGTGCCGTTGGCGCCGATGGTGGCCAGCGCCACGGTGGCGTCGCCGCCCACGGTCCAGCCGCTGCTGTTGACGAACTTGTCGAGCGCGTCCTGGGTCATGAACATCAGGATGATGGCCTTGGACTGCGCGCCGATCTGCCAGCCCACCGAACCCGAGATGATGCGGTAGTAGCCGCGCGTGGCGCCGCCCGTGCGCAGCGCGCCGTCGCCGTACTCGCCGCCGATCACGAAGCCGGCCGACAGCGTGTTGGGGAACACCAGGATGCCGCGCGCGCGGTTGGCGAGCTGGCGCGAGCTGCCCGCCGTGGCGTACAGCTTGTTGAGGGCGCCATCCACGCCGCCATCGATCTCGCGGCGCTTGGCCGCCTTGTCGGTGGGCGCGCTCGGCGTGGTGGTGCAGGCGCCCAGCAAGCCCGAAGAAGCCACTATCAGTCCTGCCCCTGCCGTCAGAAACGATCTGCGTTCCATACTCACTCTCCTGATTGTTTTACCTCACACTGCGTCCATACCCCGGAGCGAACCGCGCACTCCCCGTGCTCAAGGATAGGCGTAATCGGCACTTGTAGAAATGTGAATCGCGCACGAACATGCGGCGTTGGCTTTTCCCGGCGTGCCGTCCAAACCTCTGCGTTTCTGGAGAAATATACAAGGCAAGCGGCGCAAGCGGTGTAGGACGAAACTGCAATTTGCGGCGGGACCGTCCTACAAAGCGGCGGCGGTGTGCGGCAGTTTGCGGCCCGTTCGCCGCCTGTCCGCCATCCATACGCCGCCTGTCCGCGCGGGCAGGAACCCCGCGGCGCCGCGCCGGTCCATGAAGCATGAAATCCGTTCTCGCCCTCATCCCCGTCACCCTGCTGGCCGCCGCCTGCGCTTCGCGCCCGCCCGCAGCCGATCCCCAGGCCCAGGAGCAGGCCAATGCGCAGTGGCAGTCACTGCGCGCGGACTACACCAACTGCGCGCGGGAACAGGCCGACGCCGGCCTGCCCGGCCGCGGCTCGCCGCAGGACCTGGCCGGCGCCGCGCTCAAGGCGTGCCAGTCCAGGCTCGACGCCATGCGCGGCGCGTTCCGCGACTACCTCGATGCGCAGATGGTGTCCTCGCACGGCCACGACAGCGCGCGCCAGGCCGCCGACCGCCTCTCCCGCGACACCGAGGCCAAGACCCGCACCTACCTGGTCCGCTATGTCGAGCGGGAGCGCTACAACGCCGGCCTGCGCTAGCCGCGGCCGGCGCGCCGCCGCTGTGGTGTAATGCGCGGGCATGCCTTCCTCACTCCATTGCGGCCATTGCGGCCATTCCCGATGACTCTCTCTCCCGAACGCCTCCAGCTTGCCCACGAGCGCTTCCTCGCCGACAACCCGGAGGTGGTGTCGCTGCTCAAGGCCATCACCGAGCGCCACGCGCGCGCGGCCGGCATGAGCGTGGAGGCCTTCCAGCGCGACGAGCTCGAGCGCGCCATCGGCCGCGAGGCGCGGCAGCGGCGCATGACCGCCGCCGAGCTGCTGCTGGTCTACCTGGGCGAGCGCGCGGCGCCGGCGCCGCGCCGCTGAGCCGCCGCCGGCGCCTGTCCGGCATCACCACTCGCCAGCGACAGGTTAGCCTTGGTCCACCGCCTTCAGGCCGCCGGCGCCAGCGGGCGCAGCTCGCCGAGCATGGTCGGCACCAGCTCGGACACCGTGGGATGGACATGCACGGCGCGCTGCAGCACGGTATAGGGCGCGCGCGCGTACATGGTGTCGAGCACGCCGTGGATGACCTCGTCGCCGCCCACGCCCAGCACCGCCGCGCCCAGGATTTCGCGGCTGTCGGCATCGACCAGGATCTTCATGAAGCCCTGCGTCTCACCTTTCTCCACGGCGCGGGCCACGCGCGTCATCGGGCGCATGCCCACCAGCACGCGGCGGCCGGACGCGCGCGCCTGCTGCTCGGTCATGCCGGCGCGGCCCAGCGGCGGGTCGGTGTAGAGCGCGTAGCACGCAATGCGCTCGCCCACGGTGCGCGGCGCCGCGCCGGGCGCCGCGTCCAGCAGGTTGGCGGCGACGATCTCGAAGTCGTTGTAGGCGGTATGGGTGAAGGCGCCGCGCCCGTTGCAGTCGCCCAGTGCCCAGATGCCCGGCACGCTGGTGCGCAACTGGTCGTCCACCTCGACATAGCCGTGCGCGTCGGTGGCCACGCCGGCGCGCTCCAGGCCCAGGTCGTCGGTGTTGGGGCGGCGGCCCACCGCCAGCAGCACGTGGGAGCCCACCACCTCCGGCGCGCCGTCCGCGCAGGCCATTGTCACCGCCACCTGCTCGCCGCGCCGCGCCAGCGCGATGCATTCGGCGTCCAGGCGCAGGCCGATGCCCTCGGCGGCGAGGATGCCGCGCACCGCCTCCGACACGTCCGCGTCCTCGCGCGGGATCAGGCGCGGGCCGCGCTCCACGATGGTGACTTCGCTGCCGAAGCGGCGGAACATCTGGCCGAACTCCAGCCCGATATAGCTGCCGCCCACCACCAGCAGGTGCGCGGGCAGTTCGTCCAGCCGCATCATGCCGGTGTTGGTGAGGTAGTCCACCTGGTCCAGCCCCGGCATCGGCGGGGCCGAGGCGCGCCCGCCCACGTTGATGAAGATCTGCCCCGCGCGCAGCACGGCGTCGCCCACGCGCACGGTGTCGGGGCCCTCGAAGCGCGCGTGGCCGAGATGGACCGCGACGTTTTCCAGGCCGCGCATCCAGGCCTCCACGCCGTGGCTGGAGCGGGCGACGATGCCATCCTTGCGCGCCTTGACGCGCGCCATGTCGACCGTGACCGGGCCGCCCACGGCCACGCCGAAATCGGCGCCGCGCCGCGCCAGGTGGGCGGCATATGCGCTGGCCACCATCGCCTTGGTCGGGGTGCAGCCGTCGTTGACGCAGGTGCCGCCGAAGGCCCGGCGCTCGATCACGGCCACCTTGCGCCCGGCCGCGGCCAGGCGCGCGGCGAGCGAGGGGCCGGCCTGGCCGGAGCCGATGATGATGGCGTCGTAGTCGATGGGCATGGCGGCTTCCTTGGCTGGCGCGAAGGCGGCGCGGGCCGCCGCGCCGGGGATCAGAGCATTTCCAGCGGGCGCGGGCCGCGCGGCGGCGGGAAGGCGGCGTCGAGCTCGGCCAGCTGCGCCGGCGAGAGCCGCCGCGCCAGCGCGCCGTGGTTCTCGCGCAGGCGTTCGCGGTGGCTGGTCTTGGGGATGGCGATGACGTCGTCGCGCGCCAGCAGCCAGGCCAGCGCGGCCTGGGCCGGGCTCATGCCGTGCTGCTCGGCGAAGCGGGCCAGGCGCGGGTTGCGCAGCAGCGCCGCCTGCTCGACCGGCGAGTAGGCCATCAGCGGCACGTGGTGGCGCCGCAGCCAGGGCAGCAGGTCCCACTCGATGCCGCGCCGCGTGAGGTTGTAGAGCAGTTGGTTGACCGCCGTCTGCTCGCCGCCGGGCACGCGCCACAGCGCTTCCATGTCGCCGAGGTCGAGGTTGCTGACGCCGAAATGGCGGATCTTGCCGGCCTGCCGCAGCGCCTGGAAGGCGGCCACGGTCTCCGCCAGCGGCACGCCGCCGCGCCAGTGCAGCAGGTAGAGATCAATGCGGTCGGTGCCGAGCCGGCGCAGGCTGCGCTCGCAGGCCGCCACCGCGTCCTTGCGGCCGGCGTTGTGCGGATAGACCTTGCTGACCAGGAAGACCTCGTCGCGGCGCCCGGCGATGGCCTCGCCGACCAGCGCTTCCGAGCGGCCTTCGCCATACATCTCGGCGGTGTCGATCAGGCGCAGGCCGAGGTCCAGCCCGAGCCGCAGGGTGGCGAGTTCCTCCGCGCGCGCGGCCGGCTTCTCGCCCATGTTCCAGGTGCCCATGCCCAGCGCGGGAACGGTTTCGCCGCCGGGCAGATTCACGGTTTTCATGCGGTGTCTCGGGTCGTGTGTGACGGTCGGTGGACAGCGGTCGGCGGCGCCGGCGGCGACAGCGACAAGGCAGGCACGGCGCCCGCCTACCCACCCACACTAGCCAAGGACGGCGCGATGCACAAGGCGCGCCGTTCGGGCCTGGCCGGGTCAACCGGGCTCAACCGTGATGGTAGCGGTATTCCTGGGTCAGGCCGCCGTAGCCGTAGGTGGCCGCGCGCGCGTCGATCACGTGGATGTACGAGACCGGGTGCACGTTGCCGACCAGCTCGGCCAGGGCCTCGAACGCCTCGCGCAGGAACTGCGCCTTCTCCGCCTTGGTGTTGGTCTCGTCGGTCACGCTGATGTCGAGGTGGAAAGCGTTGCGCCCCTGCTCCGACAGCGGCGCGCCGCCGATGATCCAGGCGTCGTGGTCCACGTACTGCACGGCCACGGCGATCACCTCGGGTTTCTTGCCGAGCACGCGGCGGGTGACGTCGGCCACGGCGGCGGCGGCGCGGCGGGTGAGGGCGGCATCGGGCTTGCCGGAGATCTGCAGGTTGATGTGGGGCATGGCTGGCTCCTTGGGTCTGGGAGGCGGCCCCGGGACGGGGCTGCCGGAGATACCAGTCTAGGGTTTGGCGTGCCATCGGAAAAACGGGAATTTGCGATACCATCCATCGTCAATACCGAAATATGCGAAACCCGCGGGAGGCCGCCATGCGCGCGCTGGAACTCGATCAACTACGCACCTTCGTCACGGTGGCGGACGCCGGCAGCCTGTCCGCCGCGGCGCCGCGGCTGTTCCTGTCGCAGTCGTCGGTCAGCGAGCAGTTGCGCAAGCTCGAGGAGCGCGCCGGCGTGCCGCTGCTGGTGCGCGGCAAGCAGGGCGCGGCGCCGACGCCGGCCGGCCTGCGCCTGCTGGCGCACGCGCGCCGCATCCTGGCGCTGTCCGAGCTGGCCTTGCAGGACCTGCGCGGCCATACGCTCGACGGCGAGCTGCGGCTGGCCGTGACCGACTACTTCCGGCCCGGCGAGATCGCCGGCATGCTGCGCCGGCTGCGCGAGCGCTATCCCCGCCTGCGGCTGCACGTGACCGTGATGAAGAGCGGCATGATCGAGGCCGGCGCGCAGAGCGATGCGTTCGACATCGGTTTGTCGATGCGGCTGCCGGGCGCGCGCAAGGCGGCAGCCGGCCGCGGCGAGCGCGGCGCGGTGCTGCGCCGCGAGGCGCTGGCCTGGGTGGCGGCGCCGGGCGAGAGCGGGGCGCTGGACGCGCCGCTGCCGCTGGTGCTGCTGCCCGATACCTGTTCGCTGCACCAGTACGTGGTGCAGATGCTGCGGCGGCGCCGGCTCGACTACGTGGTGGCGCATTCCGCCTCGGGCGTGGCCGGGCTGCAACTGGCGCTGGCGGCGGGCCTGGGCCTGTCGTGCCTGAACGAGTCCGCCATCGGCCCCGGCGTGGCGCGCATCGACGCCGCCACCGCCGCCCGGCTGCGGCTGCCGGCGCTGCCGGCGGCCGAATTCTTCCTGCTGCCCGCGCGCGCCGGCGAGGCGCCGCTGGTGGGGCAGGTGCGCGCCGCGCTGGCCGAGCAGTTCGCCTGAGTGGTGGTGGTGGTGCGGCGCTACGCGCGCGCGGTCAGGTCTCGGACCACTGGCGCAGCAGGTTGTGGTAGCAGCCCACCAGCGAGCGCCGCGCGCCTTCGTCGGCGCCGGTCTGGTTCAGCTTCTGGATCGCGTTGTCGAGGTCGAACAGCAGCGCGCGCTGCGCGTCGTCGCGGATCAGGCTCTGGATCCAGAAGAAGCTGGCCACGCGCACGCCGCGCGTGATGGGCGTGACCTGGTGCAGGCTGGTGGCCGGGTAGACCACCATGTCGCCGGCCTCGAGCTTGACGCTGTGCACGCCGTAGGTGTCCTCGACCTGCAGCTCGCCGCCGTCGTAGCTGGCCGGGTCGCTCAGGAACAGCGTGGCGGAGATGTCGGTGCGCAGCTTGCGGCCGTTGTGCGGGTGGATGCGCACGCTGCCGTCCACGTGGGCGCCGAACGTCATGCCCTCGCCGTAGCGGTTGAACATCGGCGGGTAGACGATGTTGGGCAGCGCCGCGCTGATGAACAGCGGGTTGCGCTCCAGCATGGCGAGGATCAGCTGCTGGCACTGCGCGGCCGTCTCGGAGCGCTCGTCGATCTGCTGGTTGAACTTGACGGGAGCGCCGGAGTAGCCGGCGGTGACGCGGCCGTCGACCCAGGCCTCGCCGGCCGAATCGAGCTGCTGGCGCAGCATGGCGAGCTGCTCCGCGTTGAGGACCTTGGGAATGCAGACAAGCATGGCGATCTCGGCAGGGTGGTGCGCGGGCGCCGCCGGGGAAGGCGGCGCCGCGTGGCGTGACTGGACGTCACGCCACTTTACCTCAGCGCATGGCTGCGCTTACATGCGATAGGTGAACGACAGCATGGCGGTGCGGCCGGTGCCCGGCACCGAGCGGCCGCCGTCGGACTGGATCAGCGCGTCGTAGTACTTCTTGTCGAAGATGTTGAACAGGTTCAGGCGCACGTCGTACTTGGGCTGGTGGTAGGCCACCATGCCGTCCCAGCGCACGAAGCCGCCGACCTGGGTGGTGTCGGTGTTGTTGGCGTAGCGCTGCGACATATAGAAGGCGCCGCCGCCGACTTCCCAGCTCGGCAGGATGTTGTAGCTGGTCCACGCCGTGGCGGTGTGCTTGGGCGTGTTGCCCGGGATCTTGCCCTGCGTGCCCGAGGCGATGCCGTTCTCGATCACCGCGTTGAGGTAGGTGTAGCCGGCGAAGACCTGCCACTTCGGCGTGATGCGGCCGGTGGCGCCGAAGCGCACGCCGTCGACCTGGATCTTGCCGGTCAGCGCGTAGGTGGTGGCGTCGATCTGGCTGCGCGCGTTGTCCTTGGTGATGCGGAAGATGGCCGAGGTCAGCGACAGGTCGCCGCCGGCCAGGTCCCACTTGCCGCCGGCCTCGTACGACTTGTTCTTTTCCGGGTCGAGGTTGGTCTGGCCGACGGTGCCGGTCAGTTGCTCCAGCGACGGGTTGAACGAGGTGCCGTACGACACATAGTAGGACTGCGCCTCGGTCGGCTGCCAGATGCCGCCCAGCCGCACGCTGGTGAAGTTGACGGTCTGCTGGGCATTGGCCAGCGCGGTGTTGCCGGCGGTGTTCTGCGAGTTGATGGAGTTGCTGATGCTGGCGATGTAGCGGTCATAGCGCAGGCCGGCCACCAGCTTCCATTGCTTGGTGAACTCGATCGAGTCGTTGGCGTAGACGGCGATGGTGTTGGCCGAGGCGCCCTGCAGGTTGCCCGGCGTGGTGATCGCGCTCGACGGCGAGTCCTGATAGACCGGGTCGATCACCGGCACGCACGCGACGAAGCCCTTGCACGGGCCGGCGGGGTTGCCGCGCGCGTAGGCCTGGTTGTCGTAGCCGTCGTGGCCGATTTCCACGCCGGTCAGCAGCGTGTGCTTGATGAAGCCGGTCTCGAACTTGGCGGTCAGCTCGGTCTGGTTGAAGATCGAGTAGTCGCGGATGTTGCGGTCGTGGCTCTGCTGGCGCACGAACAGCGCCGACAGCGGCAGGTTGGTGGTGGTCAGCGGCGTGTAGACGCCGTTGGCGATCGAGCCGACCGACTGCGGCGCGGTCTCGCGCGCGTCGGTCTCCACGTAGTTGAACTGGGTCTGGTTGCGCAGGCGCAGGTTCGGCGAGAACTTGTGGTCGACGCCGGCGGACAGCGCCACGATGTCCTGGCGCGTGTAGTCGTTGTTGTTGCCGTAGTAGGTGTTGCGGTTGACGTTGACCGGGTGGCCGTTGATGGCCGGCAGGCCGTAGTCGGGCATGTCCTCGTTGTGCTGCAGCAGCGCGGACAGGGTGATCTCGGTGGAGGTGCCGATACCGTACTTCCACGACGGCGCGATGCCGAAGTCCATCGCGCGCATCTCGTCGCGCGTGCTGGGCTTGCCGTCCTGCGCCATCGCCGAGATGCGGAACGCGGAGGTGTCGCCGGTCGGCGTGTTGACGTCGGCGGTGGCGCGCACCATGCCGTTGGTCGTGACCGAGCCGGTCACGGTGGTCGCGGCCTTGAGCGACGGCTTCTTGGTGACCTGGTTGATCACGCCGCCGGTCGAGCCGCGGCCGAACAGCATCGACGACGGGCCCATCAGCACTTCGACCGAATCCAGCGCGAAGACGTCGCGGTAGTACTGGCCGCGGTCGCGGAAGCCGTCGAGGTAGATGTCGGTGCGCGCGGAGAAGCCGTTGAGGTTGATGTTGTTGCCGATCTGGCCGCCCTCGGCGCCGCCGATGGTGATGCCCGGCACGTTGCGCAGCGCGTCGGCCAGCGAGGTGGCGCCCTGCGCGTCGATCAGCGCCTTGTTCACCACCGTCACCGATTGCGGGACGTCGCGCAGGTCTTCGGGCAGCTTGCTGACCGAGTTCTTCACCGCGCCGTAGTCATCGGTGGCGCGGCCGCCCTGTATCACCACTTCCCTGAGCGTTGCCGGAGGCTGGCCGGTGGCGGGAGCGGGCGGGGCCGTCTGGGCCAGGGTGACAACGGGAGTGGCAAAGAGCGCGAGCAGCGCGGTCGCGATCGGAGTGCGGCGGGTCATGTCGTTTCTCGGTTCCGGTACGGCCATTGGGGCGAGCTGGCTGGCAGCGGACGGAAGTTGCATGCCTGTGGTTCGGCCAACGGCGGGGGCAAAAAGGTTGGGCGAGCCGGAATATAAATGCGAATGATTAGCGTTGCAATTCAGCTTTGCTTTTTCATCACAGACATTAGTCGCCATGCTTCAATGTCTTTATCAAAGGACAAAGTCATTACATGAAGTTACACAAGCTCACAAATGCCTTACAAAGCGGCGCCTGCGTCTCAATCCGTAAACAAAAAAAGGCCTGCATGTAGCAGGCCTGGTACAGACATTTGCCGCCACCCGGGGCGGGGGCAAAAAAATTTTTCTTAATCCGCCGTCATATTGGCGGCCTTGGCGATCCGTCCGAGCCGTTCGCGCTCGGACTTGATGAAGGCGACGAAGCTCTCCTGCGAGCCGCCGGCCGGCTCGATGCCGTTGGGGATCAGGCGGTCGCGCGTCTCCTGCGTCTGCATGGCGGCGCTCATCTCGGCGTTCATCTTCTTCAGGATGGCCGGGTCGGTGCCCTTGGGCGCGAAGATGCCGGCCCAGTGCCCGATGCGCACTTCCGGCATGCCCTGCTCGGCGGTGGTCGGGATGTTGGGCGCCGCGCTCATGCGCTTGTCCCAGGTCGCGCCCAGCGCCTTGAGCTTGCCGGCCTTGATGTTGGGCAGCACCACCACGCTCGCTTCCGAGGTGGCCGCGACCTGGCCGCCGATCACGGCGGTGATGCTCTCCGAGCCGCTCTTGTACGGCACCACGGTCAGCACCGCGCCTTTCTCCTTGAGCATCTCCTCGACGAAGTGCGGCGTGCTGCCGCTGCCCGCGGTGGCGAAGTTGGCGCCGGCCGCGCCCTGCTTCTTCGAGTACTCCACCAGCTCCTTGAGGTTGTTCACCGGCAGCGAGGGCGAGGCCACGATCACCGAGGGGCTCACCGCGACCAGCGACACGGGGATCAGGTCGTCCGGCGCGTAGGGCATCTTGGTGCGGATCAGGCTGTTGGTGACGGTGCCCACGGCGCCCACCAGGAAGGTGTAGCCGTCCGGCTTGGCCTTGGCCACGTAGTCCGCGCCGACCACGCCGCCGGCGCCGGGACGGTTCTCGATCACCACGGTCTGGCCGAGCCGCTTGCCGACCGCGTCGGCGGCGGCCCGCGCCACGAGATCGTTGGCGCCGCCCGCGGTGAACGGCACCACGAACTTGATGACGTGCGTGGGCCAGGCATCGGCGGCGCGCGCGGGCGCGGCGAGGCTCGTGGCGAACAGTGCGGGCGCGGCGAGGGCCAGCGCGCGGCTGGCGGTGGAAATGCGCATGGTTGTCTCCAATGGTCTTGGTCTTGGTACCGATCCTGGTACCGGCTCTGGCATGAGTGCCGGCGCTCGGCCGCGCCGGATGCCGGATGTCGTGGCCCGGCTTTTTTTCTCGCGGGCAAGCTCCGGCCTGCGAGCGATGATAAACAGCAAAGCTGTCAATTTGCTGAACCCGCCGGCGGACCCGCGGCGGCGTCTCCGCGATTGTCGGCGATGCGCGCGCGGTGCGTGGTGTGGTGTGTCGCGGTGGTGTGCAGCCTGCCGTTCGCGGCGGCGTCGTGGACGCGCTTCGCGCGGTGCGATGCGCAGAGCGAAGCGCGAGGCGCGAGGCGCGAAGCGGGGGGGAGATACGACGGGTGCGGGAAGTGCCGCAAGTGCGGCGCGGGAAAGGCGGCGTGGATGCCGGCCGCCGGCGGCGATGGCGCGCGCCGGCGCGGGTGCCGGTACGGGTGCCGGCGCGCGCGGGCGGCGCGTTAGTGCTCGCGCTCCCAGGTCTGGGTGCGGCCCAGCAGGCTGATGCCGATGAAGCCGCGCACGTTGAGCTTGTTGCCGTCGTCCGCGAGCGACATGCGGGTCTTGTAGACCTTGCCGTTCTCGGGGTCGAGGATCTCGCCGCCGCCCCATTCGTTGTCGCCGGTCTTGCGCACGCCGGTGATGATGGTCAGGCCGATGATGGGCTGGTCGCGGCGCGCGTCGGTGCACTTGTCGCACACCTTGGACTTGCCTTCCGCGTCGACGAAGCTCTTGACCAGCCTGCCGCTGTAGACGCCGTTGCTCTCGGTGATCTCCACCAGGCCGCGCGGCTTGCCGGTGTTGTCGTCGATGGTCTTCCACGAGCCGGCGGGCGAGGCCTGGGCCAGTGCCGCGGCGCTGGCCAGCAGCGCGCCGGCGAGCACGGCGAGCCGGGCCGCCGTGACGGCGGCGCGCGCGGTGCGTCGGGGGGCAGAAAAGTGCATCGGGTTCTCCTCTCTCAGGTTGGTGCGCGCGACCGCGCGGCACGGTCACGCCAATCTACTGGCGAAGGGCGCCTGCCGCAATGCGCGGGCGTCGTTTGCGCACGCACCAGGCGGACCTTTGCCGCTGCCCGGAAACCGGCGCGGTTGCTGGCGCCCGGGGTATTTTGTCGTGCAGCAAAACCGGCCCTTTCCGGGTCTCCGAAGCAATCCTCTAGGCGTTCGTTTCAAGTGCGGGCAGCGTGCCGCGCGCCGGCATCGCGGGCGCGTTCGCGGGCGCTCGTCGCACCATGCGCCCGCATCGCCCGCCGCGCGTCGCGCGTCGCGGACGACGCCGGAGAACATCGCGCCGGACCGCGCGCAGTCGGACCATTGCCGGACCGTTGCCGGCACGCATGCCGATGGATGCGGAGCGGCGCCCGCCGGCCGCATCGATGCGGCGGCGCTCGCGTCGCGAGAGCGCATGCGTTCATCGGCGGGCGCGCATCGACGGCGCAGCGGATGCGAGGCGAGCGGAAGACGGCGGCAAGACGAACACGAAGCGATGCACGCCGACGCGGACCGACACCAATCGCGTTGCGCATGACGATGTGCGAAGCCGGTTCGTCGTGCTCGCGTCGCGAGGAAGACGGGCAGACCGTTGCGTCGACGCATCACTGCGCGCGCTGTGCGAGCGAGCGCGCGGCGTGCCCGCGCGGCGCGTGCGCCGACGCTGCGCCGAGACGCGATGGCGAGGCGCCGCGCATGGTGCCGCGGCATGCTTCGTCGCGCGCCGTCGCGACGTTGCGTGGCACGCGCGCGCCACCGATGCGCTCGCGCGCCGCGCTTGCCCGAGCGTATTGCCGCTTCCCGCAAAGCCTTTGCCGGTGCGGCTTTCCGGGATGACGTCAGCGGCGGTGAAGAGGCCGCGCATGCGCGCCGGCAGCGCGTGCGGCGAAGCGCGCGAGGAAAAATCCGAAGCATCGCGGCAAGGGTTCCGCGCTCTCGCGATGCCGCTTTTCTTGTCGCGTCAGCGGGCTCGCGCGAGGCGATTTCGCATGCGATGGAACGCGTCGAGAGCGCGTCGCGCGCAGGTGAAGCGCAGGCCGGCGAAGCGCTGCGATGGCGACGAAGAAGTTGTCATGCGCGCGCGCGTGTTTTTTTGCACTTTTTTCTTAACATCGCCGAACAAACGAATTATGATTCGCCTTGACAAGAGTCTCACTTCATTGCATGGCCGTGGTCGTAGTCGTAGTTGGCAGGATCGAAGCAAGCTCGAACGATGATGTCGGACGCGATGCTTCACGATGAGCGATGCGCTCCGCCACGATAAGCGCCCCCCGCTTCGATGCAATGAGACAGGTAGCTCAGGAGCACCAGAACTTTGACGCAGACCAAGCCGTACTGGTTTTCTAAAACGCGTGCAGTCTCCTTTGGCCCAGTAGCGGGATGGGCGAACTACCCCCAGACGAATGCAGACCGTGGTGCGCGTGGCCTAGCCCGCATCGCGGCAATGCCGGCCGATATCTCTTCTATTGATGCTGCGCGCCGATCCGGCGGATGGCGCGGGCAGACCGAATATTCCAGGGCGCGGCAAGCGTCAGAAGCCCGGTTGCGGGCTCCGCTTGACCACATTCGCACCGCGCGCCGCGGTGCCCCTGCCACCGAATTCATTAGCGTGCGGACGCAGTGTTGCCGTGCGCCGATGAATCGCTCGCTCGATTGGGGTCGCAGCGCTGTATCGCGCCTCGGGTCGGTCGGGTCGCCAACTTAGGTCATTCGATATTCACTCTCTAGTGAAGGAGTTATCCATGGCAACGACTGCAAAGAAGAAACCGGCGGCCAAGAAAGCCGCCAAGCCTGCTGCCAAGAAGGCAGCAGCCCCGGCCAAGAAGGCCGCAGTGAAGAAGGTCGCCGCCAAGAAGGTCGTGGCGAAGAAGGCTGCACCGGCCAAGAAGGCTGCGCCGGCGAAGAAGGCTGCTGCCAAGAAGGTCGTAGCGAAGAAGGCAGCGCCGGCCAAGAAGGTCGCCGCCAAGAAGGTCGTAGCGAAGAAGGCCGCACCGGCCAAGAAGGCTGCTGCCAAGAAGGTCGTGGCGAAGAAGGCCGCACCGGCCAAGAAGGTTGCCGCCAAGAAGGCTGCGCCGGCCAAGAAGGTTGCTGCTGCCAAGAAGGCCGCACCGGCCAAGAAGGCTGCTGCCAAGAAGGCCCCGGCCAAGAAGGCTGCCGCCAAGAAGGCTGCGCCTGCTGCCAAGCCTGCCGCTGCGCCTGCTGCCGCGCCCGCAACGACCTCGAAGACCGTGCTGAACCCGGCCGCTGCATGGCCGTTCCCGACGGGCACCCGTCCGTAAGCCGTGCCGCTGACGGATTCCTGCGGGAATCCCCAAGGCACGCAGCGCGTGCCGCACTGACCGGATACGCGGTATCCGGTCTGCAAGACGCCAGTCTTGCCAACCCGCCGACGGCGCAAGCCCGGCGGGTTTTTTCATGCCCGCGCGGACCGGCGCAGCGCGGCGCAGGGCCAATGAAAAAGGCGCCGCTCCGTGTGGGAGCCGGCGCCTCGGCGAGCGGCCTGGCGGGCCTGCGGGTGAACCCGCAGATGGACCCGCAGATGGACCCGCTGGTGGACCCGCTGGTGGACCCGTAGGTGGACCGCTGGTGGATCTCTCCGTATGCCGCCGCGGCAGGGCCCCGCAACGGCGTCAGGATCGTCCTAGGGTAACTTCCTAGTGGGTGACGCGGGTGGTGCCGCCCGAGGACAGCAGGCGCACGCGCTCGCCCGGGCGGAAGGCTTCGTCGGCGTCCTGCACGATCGCGCGCATCTCGCCGTTGTCGAGCTTGACGGTGATCTCCAGGCCACGGCGCTGGTTGATCCGGTTTTCCGCCGCGCTGCCGGCGATGCCGCCGAGCACGGCGCCGAGCACGCCGGCCGCGACCGAGCCGCCGCCGCTGCCGATGGTGCTGCCCGCGGCGATGCCGCCGATCGCGCCGCCGGCGATGGTGCCGGCGCCGGTCTGCTCACCCTGGATCAGCACTTCGCGCACGCTCTCGACCACGCCAAAGCGCAGGATCTGCTCGCGCTGCGCCTGGCCCGGCGTGTAGATGCTGGCGGAGTTCGATTGCGAGGCGCAGCCGGCCACGAGGGTGGCGGCTGCGGCGAGCGCGAGGGCGCTGGTGCGAATCAGGGTATGCATGAGATCGATCCCGGAAAAGTTACTCGTAGCGATAGCCGAACGCCGACTGGAAGCGTTGGCCGATTTCGTCGCGCGACGGCTTGTGGTTCTGCGGACCCTGGTGCGCGATCTTGATGGAGCCCATCAGGCTGGCGAGGCGCCCGGTGGTTTCCCAGTCGAGGCCCTGCTCGATGCCGTACAGCAGTCCGCCGCGGAAGGCATCGCCGCAGCCGGTCGGATCGACCACGCGCTCCGCCTGCACGGCCGGAATATTGTACTGCCGCTGGTCGGCGTGGACGCTCGCGCCTTTCTCGCCGTGGGTCACGATGAAGGCGCGCACCTGGGCGGCGACCTGCTCGCTGGTCCAGCCGGTACGCGAGAGCAGCACCTGGGCTTCGTAGTCATTGACCGTGACGTAGCTGGCGAGTTCAACGAACTGGCGCAGGTCCTCGCCGTTGAACAGCGGCATGGCCTGGCCCAGGTCGAAGATGAACGGCACGCCGGCGTCGGCGAACTGGCGCGCATGGTGCAGCATGCCCTCGCGGCTGTCCGGCGCGACGATGCCCAGCGCCGGCGGGTTGGCGCCCTTGAGCGCGTCCTGCACGTGCGAGAGCTGCGACTGGTTCATCGCGCCCGGGTGGAAGGCGGTGATCTGGTTGTTGTCCAGGTCGGTGGTGATCATCGCCTGCGCGGTGAAGGTGTCGGGCAGGGTGCGGATGTGCTCGGTGCCGATGCCGAGTTCGCGCAGGTATTGCAGGTAGGGCTCGGCGTCCACGCCCACGGTGGCCATGACCACCGGGTCGCCGCCCAGCAGCTTGAGCGTGTAGGCGATGTTGCCGGCGCAGCCGCCGTACTCGCGGCGCATGCCCGGCACCAGGAAGGACACGTTCAGCATGTGGATCTGGTCGGGCAGGATGTGTTCGCGGAAGCGCCCCTCGAACGTCATGATGGTGTCGTAGGCGACGGAGCCACAGATCAGGCTGGACATGCTCTCTCCAAATGCAGGTAATCGGGTGATCGGGTGATGGCCGGCGGCGCGCGCTGGCCGGCGGCCGCCGAAAAAAAGGCCACCCATGATACCGGGTGGCCGGACCGCGGGGCGCGGCGCTTACTTCAGCGCGGCCAGGGCGGCGTCGTAGTTCGGCTCGTTCTTGATCTCGGGCACCAGCTCGCTGTACTTGACGGTGTCGTTCTCGTCGAGCACCACCACCGCGCGCGCGGTCGCGCCGGCCAGCGGGCCGGTCTTGATGTCCACGCCGTAGCTGTCCTTGAAGCCGGCGCCGCGCATCAGCGACAGCGGCACCACGTTGGCCAGGCCTTCGGTGGTGCAGAAGCGGCTCATCGCGAACGGCAGGTCGGCCGAGATGGTCAGCACCACGGTGTTGGCCAGGCCGCTGGCGGCCTCGTTGAACTTGCGCGCCGAGGTCTGGCAGACCGGGGTGTCCAGGCTCGGGACGATGTTGAGCACCTTGCGCTTGCCGGCGAAGTCGGCCAGCGCGACGTCCTTCAGATCCTTGCCGACCAGCGAGAAGGCGGGGGCCTTGTCGCCGGCTTGCGGAAACTTGCCGCCGACTTCGATGGGGTTGCCGCCGAGGGTGACGCTGCTCATATGTGCTCCTGTGTGAATGGTGGGCCCGCACGCGCGGTGCGGGTCCCGGGGGCGCGACGGGAACGCCCGGGGCGGGCGTCGGACCCGTCTGGAATTCAGGGGTAGAAGATCAGCACGCGGTAGTTGGCCGCCGCCTGCTGTGTGCGGAATCGTACCCGAACCGGCAGCTCCGTGCCGGCGCGCAGGCCCAGCGTGGCGAACGCCTTCTGCGCGGGCTCGAGATAGTCGGCCGGCTGCAGCACCTTGCGCAGCAGGAGCTGGTCCTGCAGGTCGGTCATGACCAGCTCGATGGCGGGCAGCGCCACCGTGGCGCGGCTCTGGTTGCGCATGGTGACGGCCAGCAGGTAGGCGTCGGATTCCTCGTCCTGCTTCTGCAACTGCGAGCTTTCGATGCGCAGCGCGTCGATGTCGCGCCACGGCGCCACCTCGCAGCGCAGCGGCGCGCACAGCGCCTCGAAGGCCGGGCGCAGCACCGGGAACTGGCCGGCGAGCTGGCTGCGCGCGAGGAAGGCGAGCTGCGCCAGCGCCGCCACCGCCAGCACGCCGATGGCCGCTTTCTGCAGGCGCCGCCTGCGCCGCGCGGGGCCGGGATCGCGCTCGCGCGCGTGGCGCAGGAAGTCCGGCGCGAACACCGGCGCGTCGGGCGCGTTCTGGCTGGTCCACTGGCGCACCGCCTGCTCGCGCGCGATGGCGGCGGGAATCTCGGGGAAATCGTCCTGCGCTTCGGCGCGCAGGTAGCCGCCCGCGCTCGGGATGGCGGCGGTTTCGGCGGGCGCCGCCGCGGCCTCAGGCGCGGGCGCCATGCCGGACGTGGCGCTCGCGGTGACGCTGGACGTGACGCCGGACGCGGTGTCGGACGTGATGTCGGCGGCGATGCCGGCCGCGTGCGTGGCGTCGTCGCTGCCGGTTTCCGGCGGCAGCGGCGGCAGCGATGCGCTGGCTTGCGCAGCCGCTGCTGTGTCCGCCGGCGCCGCGCGGGCAATGTCGGCGGCCTCGGGCGCGGCGGCGGGCGCGAACGGCGGCAGGTCGTCGGACAGCGTCCTCGGGTCCAGCGTGGGCCACGGCGTGGCGGCGGGCGCCGCAGCGGCTTCGGCGGTGTCCGTGGTCTCGGCCGCTTCCGTCGCTGCCGTCGCTTCCGCCGCATTCACCGTTTCCACCGTTTCCACCGCTTCCACCGCTTCCACCGCTTCCGTCTCCCGGGGCGGTTCGGCCGCGGACCCGGCTGCCGTGGTCCCGGCCTGCGCCGGCGCATCGCCATCTTCGCGCGTGGCGGCTTCGTCCGGCTCCGGCTCGATCACGCCGGGCACGAAGACCGCGGACGGTTCGTCGTCTTCCGCGGCGGCGCTGCCTGCATGCTGTTCCTGCTGCCGGGCGGCCTCGGCCGCCTGCACGGCCTGGTCGGCCTCGGCCTGCGTCTGGTACAGCATGACGGTGGGCGCGTCGAGCGCCGGCACGTCGTAGCCGGGGTCGAAGGGCGGGATAAAGGGCGAGGTAAAGGGCGAGGTAAAGGGCGGAACAGCGGCCGGCGCGTCGTGCCCGGCCTCGGCGGGCGCATCCGGCGCGGGATGTGGATCGGCATGCGGCCCGGCATGCGCGCGCTTGCGCGGGGCGCGTGTCGCGCGCGCATGCGCGGCTTCGTGGGTGTCTTCATGGGCGCCTTCGTGGCCGCCGTCATGGGCGTCCTCGAAGGTCTTCTCGTGCGGGGCGCGCGTGGCGCGATGGCGTGGCTCGCCGTGCGCGGGTGGCGCCGCCGGCGTGTCCGGTGCGGGCGCGGGGGTGGTCTCGGGGGCCGCCTCGGGCGCGGGCAGCTCGATCAGGTGCTCGCGCGCGTCGAACACGGTGTCGCACTGGCCGCAGCGCACCAGCCCCTGGCGCAGGCGCAACTGGTCGGCTACCAGCCGGAAGGCGGTGCGGCAGGCCGGGCAACGTGTGACGAGCTTGGCTGCGGCCATCGGCGGGGGCTCAGTGCGGGACGCCGGCGCCTTCGCCGCGGGTGCCGTGCAGGCACACCCAGCCTTCCTCGCTGCGCCATACCGACATGGCGAGCCAGGGCGCATAGGCGGCGGCGACGTCGTCGGCCTGCCGCTCGAGCACGCCGGACAGCACCAGCCGGCCGCCCGGGCGCACGCGCGCGCTCAGCATGGCGGCCATCACCTTGAGCGGGTTGGACAGGATATTGGCCACGACCAGGTCGTAGCTGGCCTCGGACACGCTTTCCGGCAGCGCGAAGGTGGCTTCGACGCGGTTGCGCTCCGCGTTGTGGCGCGAGGCTTCCACCGCGTTGGGGTCGATGTCGATGCCGAGCGTGGCGCCGGCGCCGAGCTTCTTCGCCACGATGGCGAGGATGCCCGAGCCGCAGCCGTAGTCGAGCACCGACTCGCCCGGCCCGAGGTTCTGCTCGAGCCACTGCATGCACAGCCGCGTGGTCGGGTGGCTGCCGGTGCCGAAGGCCAGGCCCGGGTCGAGCTCCAGCACCACGGCGTCGGGCTCGGGCGCCTCGTGCCACGACGGCACCACCCAGATGCGCTCGCCGATGCGGATCGGCGCGAACTGGGATTGCGTCAGGCGCACCCAGTCCTGGTCCTCGACCGGGCGCAGCGCGTAGGCCGGCACCTCGGCGGCGCCGAGCGCGTTGGCCGCGGCGGCCACCGCCAGCGCGGGGTCGGTGGCGTCGTCGAACAGCGCCACCACGCGCGAGCGGTTCCACGCCAGGCGGGTGGGTTCCAGCCCGGGCTCGCCGAACAGCGGCTGCTCGTCGGGCGTGTCGGCATCGGCGTCTTCCACCGAGACCGACAGCGCGCCGAGGTCGAACAGCGCGTCGGACCAGGCTTCGGCCTGGTCCTGTGCGATTTCAATCACACATTCCTGAAATGCCACTGGCGATCCTTGTCGATCCGTTGTTGTCAGTCCACTGCGTCATTCCCAAAGCCCCCCGTTCGACTGCGCCTCAAGGCCGCATGCGTCGTTGCAAATGCTCGCAATAGCGAGCTATTGCGGCGCTTTGCGCCTGGCCTGCGGCCTCGATGCACAGCCGACCCGGGGCGTTTTCCCTGACGCAGTGGACTAGGCCGCGCCGGGCTTCAGATCTTGCCGCCCTTGGCCACGGTCTTCTGGGCCAGGCGATGCTCGAGATAGTGGATGCTGGTGCCGCCTTCGACGAAGTTGGCATCGAGCATCAGCTCGCGGTGCAGCGGTACGTTGGTCTGGATGCCGTCCACCACCATTTCCGACAGCGCGATCCGCATGCGGGCGATGGCCTGCTCGCGGGTGGCGCCGTAGGTGATGATCTTGCCGATCATCGAATCATAGTTGGGCGGCACGAAGTAGCCATCATACGCGTGCGAGTCCACCCGCACGCCGGGGCCGCCCGGCATGTGCCAGGCGGTGATGCGGCCCGGCGACGGAATGAACTTGAACGGATCCTCGGCGTTGATGCGGCACTCGATGGCGTGGCCGCGCAGCTGGATGTCCTTCTGGCGCCAGCGCAGCTTCTCGCCGAAGGCGATGCGGATCTGCTCCTGCACGATGTCGATGCCGGTGATCATCTCGGTGACGGGGTGCTCGACCTGCACGCGCGTGTTCATCTCGATGAAGTAGAACTCGCCGTTCTCGTACAGGAACTCGAAGGTGCCGGCGCCGCGGTAGCCCATCTTCTTGCAGGCCTCGGCGCAGCGGTCGCCGATGCGTTCGATCAGGCGGCGCGGGATGTGCGGCGCGGGCGCTTCCTCGATGACCTTCTGGTGGCGGCGCTGCATGGAGCAGTCGCGCTCGCCCAGCCAGACCGCCTGGCGGTGCTGGTCGGCCAGGATCTGGATCTCGACGTGGCGGGGGTTCTCCAGGAATTTCTCCATGTAGACCTCCGGGTTGCCGAAGGCGCGGCCGGCTTCCTCGCGCGTCATGTTGACCGCGTTGACCAGCGCCGCCTCGGTGTGCACCACGCGCATGCCGCGCCCGCCGCCGCCGCCGGCGGCCTTGATGATGACCGGATAGCCGACGTTGCGGGCCGTCGCCAGGATTTCCTTGGGATCTTCCGGCAGCGCGCCTTCCGAGCCCGGCACGCACGGCACGCCGGCCTTGATCATGGCCTGCTTGGCCGAGACCTTGTCGCCCATCAGGCGGATGCTCTCGGGGCTCGGGCCGATGAAGACGAAGCCCGATTTTTCCACGCGCTCGGCGAAGTCGGCGTTTTCCGACAGGAAGCCGTAGCCCGGGTGGATGGCCTGCGCGTCGGTCACTTCGGCGGCCGAGATGATGGCCGGCATGTTCAGGTACGACAGCGGCGACGGCGCCGGGCCGATACAGACGGCTTCGTCGGCCAGCTTGACGTATTTGGCTTCCTTGTCGGCCTCCGAATACACCACGACGGTCTTGATGCCGAGTTCGCGGCAGGCGCGCTGGATGCGAAGGGCGATTTCACCGCGGTTCGCGATCAGAATTTTTTCAAACATAGTCACTCTCTGCGAGGAGAAGGGCAGTCCCACCGCGGTGGCTCGTGGCGCCCCCGGCGGCGCGGCCGGAGTGCGGGCGGAGGAACTGGCAGCCGGACGGGGAGCGTCCGGTCCGCCGGCGCCGGCGCGGCCGTCCGGATCTTCCGGCGCGGGCTGCGGGCGGCGCGGCATGCCGATCAGTATCAGCCGATGATGAAGAGCGGCTGGCCGTATTCGACCGCCTGGCCGTTCTCGACCAGGATTTCCTTGATCACGCCGGCCTTGTCGGATTCGATTTCGTTGAGCAGCTTCATCGCTTCGATGATGCAGACCGTCTGGCCTTCCTTGACGGTGTCGCCCACGTTGACGAAGGCGGCCGCGCCCGGCGACGGCGCGCGGTAGAAGGTGCCGACCATCGGCGAGGTCACGACATGGCCGGACGGCAGCTGCGGCGCAGCGGGCTCGGCGCTGGCGACCGCGGCGGCCGGAGCGGCGGCCGCGGGCGGCAGCGCCTGCATCGGCTGCATGGCCATCGGCGCGGCCACGACCTGGGGCGGCGCCTTGACGATACGCACCTTGCCTTCGCCTTCGGTGACTTCCAGCTCGGAGATGCCGGACTCGGCCACCAGGTCGATCAGCGTCTTCAGCTTGCGCAGGTCCATCTTCTATCCTCCTGAATCGGGTTGTCCGGCGCGCTGCGCTGGGGCGGCTGCGTCCGGGTAAATTGCATGCGTCCGGCGTATTGCCTCCGTCCACCGCGAGCAGCGGGCAGGGCAGGCGCCGGGGGCGCGGTCATCGTCTATGAAATCGAAATCAGCGGGCGGGTCAGGCCGCGGGGGGCGCCGGTTCAGGCGCCTGCCCGAGGACATAGTCCAGCGCCAGCAGGTAGCCTTGCCAGCCAAGTCCGCAGATCACTCCGACCGCGATATCGGAGAAGAAGGAGTGATGACGGAAGTTCTCGCGGCGATGCACGTTCGACAAATGGACTTCGACGAACGGAATCGCCACCCCGGCCAGCGCGTCGCGCAAGGCTACGCTGGTGTGCGTGTAGGCGGCCGGGTTGATGATGATGAAGTCGACCCCCTCGTCGCGCGCCGCATGGATGCGGTCCACCAGCGCACCCTCGTGGTTGGACTGGAACGTCGCCAGGGCGAGGCCGGTTTCGCGCGCACGCTGCGCCAGGGCCAGGTCGATGTCGACGAGCTTCGTATGCCCGTAGGTTTGCGGCTCGCGCGTGCCCAGCAGGTTCAGGTTGGGCCCGTGCAGGACCAGCACCTTGCGGTAGCGGGCGGAGCGGCTTTCTGGCGGCGTATCGATCACGGCGACTCGACCATTTCAACGAAATTGCGCGGAGATTACCGTAGCTTAGAGTGATTTGTCTAGCAGCGCAGACATAGGGCAGCCTCGATTTCCGGTCTTCCGGCGGCATTTCCGGGCCGGTGCCGGCCTGTTTTGCGGTTTCGAGGCTAATTCGCAAAAATTACGGGACAATCGAACAAGGTTAGTTGAAATTCGCCGCAAATCAAGCGTCTCGCCGTCATCCGCGCGGCAGTGCAGCACGCAGGTCATTGGGGGAAACCCTACCCATCTTGCGGTAGGTGACGGTGCCGTCCGGCGCGATCACCACCGTATAAGGCAGGCCGCCGGCCGCGTTGCCGAAGTTGCGCGACAGCTCGGTGCCGGCGAAGCCGGCCACCGCCAGCGGATACGCGACCGGCACTTTCTTGATGAACTGCTGGATGTTGCTGGCGGAATCGATGCCGATGCCGACAAATTCCACCTTGCGGCCCGAATACTCCTGGTACAGCGCGGTCAGGTCGGGCATTTCCTCCACGCACGGGCCGCACCACGGCGCCCAGAAGTTCACCACCACCGTCTTGCCGCGGAAATCGGCCAGCCGCAGCTTGCCGCCCTGCGGGTCGGGCAGCTCGGTGCTCAGGAAGGTCTCCACGGCGGCGTCGGATGCCGGCCGGGGCGAGAACACGTAGTGGCCGGCAAGGGCGCCCGCCACGGCGGCGGCGATGGCGACGAGCCAGATCCAGAGGCGGCTGCGGCGGGCGGGGCGGGTGGTGGCAGTGGTCATGGCGGTGGCAGGAGTCGGAAACCAGGCGCAAGGCGCGGCGGTGGCGGGAAGCTCTTCTATATATGACTATGACGGCGCCAGCGCGGGTCAGGCGGCGGCCGGCGTGGCCGCCACCAGCGCCTGCACGGCGGCGAGGTCGGCCCGCGCCACGCGGCCGCCGGCATCGGCGCGCACCGCGCCGCGTTCGTCGTCCGCATCATACAGCGCGATGTGGATGCCCACCGGCTGGCCCAGTTCGGCCCGCACCTCGCCGGCCAGCAGGCGCGCCTCGCGCTGGGCCGGCCACTGGCCTTTCCACAGGAAGCTCAGCGTCTCCACGTCGCCGCGGCCGGCGAAATGCCGCGACTCGCTGGTGTCGAAATCGACGCCCGCGTTGAGCAGGTGCAGCGTCAGGTCCTTGGGGCTGTCGCAGAAGCATTGCAGATAGATGTCCGAATGCTCGGTGGCGGTGCCGTTGAGCACCGCGCCCGCCAGGTAGGGCCGGAAGCCGGCCAGGTCACGCATGGCCAGCAGCGCCAGCCGGCGCAGCAGGGCCAGGATGCGGGGCTGGCTGTCGGCGTGGAACAGCGCCTGGTAGGCGCGCACTTCGGCTTCCACGGTCTCGTTGTCGGGCAGCCACTCGCCGGCCACGCGCACGTCGCCCAGCAACTGGCGCGCGGCTTTGCGCTTGGCGGTGGCGTAGTCGGCACCGTCTTCCGCGATCATGCGGGCGGCGGCCTGGGCGATCTCCTCGCGCAGGCGGATGGGGTCGAGGGGGGTGCGACGGGACATGGAGGGATGATACCGGAGGGGGAGGAGGCTGGACTCTTAGAGTCTACGCGGCGGGGCGGGTTCGCGCGTGCCGGCGAGATACCGGCAATTGCCGCCATACCCCTCGGGTACAATCCCTTTCCATCCCGTAGCAACAGGGGCCCGGCCCGCCAGGCCCGCCCCGCGACCCGAACTCCCATGCATATTCACATCCTCGGCATCTGCGGCACGTTCATGGGCGGCCTGGCCGTGCTGGCCAAGCAGGCCGGCCACCGCGTGACCGGCTGCGACGCCAACGTCTATCCCCCCATGAGCACCCAGCTCGAGGCGCAGGGCATCGAGCTGATCGAGGGCTTCGACCCGGCGCAACTGGCGCTGGAGCCGGACCTGTTCGTGGTCGGCAACGTGGTGTCGCGCGGCAATCCGCTGATGGAGGCCATCCTCAACCGCAACCTGCCCTACACCTCGGGCCCGCAGTGGCTGGGCGAGCATGTGCTGCGCGGCAAGTGGACGCTGGCGGTGGCCGGCACGCACGGCAAGACCACCACCACCTCCATGCTGGCCTGGATCCTGGAAGATGCCGGCTACCAGCCGGGCTTCCTGGTGGGCGGCGTGCCGCAGAACTTCGGCGTGTCGGCGCGGGTGACGGCATCGGACTTCTTCGTCATCGAAGCCGACGAATACGACACCGCTTTCTTCGACAAGCGCAGCAAGTTCGTCCACTACCGCCCGCGCACGGCCATCCTGAACAACCTCGAATACGATCACGCCGACATCTTCCCCGATCTTGCCGCGATCGAAACCCAGTTCCACCACCTGGTGCGCACCGTGCCCGAGCAGGGCCGGCTGATCGTCAACGGCATGGAGGAAAGCCTGGCGCGCGTGCTGGAGCGCGGCTGCTGGAGCGAGACCGAGCAGTTCGGCCTGGGCGAGTGGCGCGCCGGCGAACCGGCGGAGCTGGCCGGCGCGGACACGGAGCGGGACCGCTTCGACGTGTGGTTCGGCGACGCCGTGCAAGGCCGCGTCGACTGGACCCTGCAGGGCACCCACAACCGCATGAACGCGCTGGCCGCGATCGCCGCGGCGCGCCACGTGGGCGTGCCGCCGGCGCAGGCCATCGACTCGCTGGCGCGCTTCGCCAACGTGAAGCGCCGCATGGAGGTGCGCGGCGAGGCCGGCGGCATCACCGTCTACGACGATTTCGCCCATCACCCCACCGCCATCCAGACCACGCTCGCGGGGCTGCGCCGGCGTGTCGGCGCGGCGCGCATCCTGGCCGTGCTGGAGCCGCGCTCCAACACCATGAAGCTGGGCGTGATGAAGGCGCAGCTGCCGGCCAGCCTGGAAGCGGCCGACCTCGTGTTCGGCTACGGCGCGGCCAGCGGCAAGGACGCGCTCGGCTGGGACCTGGGCGAGGCGCTGGCGCCGCTGGGCGAGCGCGCCGCCGCCTTCAGCGACCTCGCCGCGCTGGTGCGGGCGGTGCGCGCCGCGGCGCGCCCGGGCGACCACGTGCTGGTGATGAGCAACGGCGGCTTCGGCGGCGTGCACCAGAAGCTGCTGGATGCCTTCGCCGCCGGCGCGGCGGCCTGAGCGGGGCGCGGCATGCTGCTGTACCTGCATGGTTTCCGTTCCTCGCCGCAGTCGTTCAAGGCGCGCATGGTGCAGGAGCGCATGCGCGCCTGGGGCGCCGCGCGCTACTACGCCTGCCCGGTGCTGAACGTGTCGCCGGCGGCGGCCATCGCCCAGGCGGAGGCCGCCATCGCCGCCTCGCAGGCCGGCGGCGCGCAGCCGCTGGCCATCATCGGCTCGTCGCTGGGCGGCTTCTACGCGCGCTGGCTGGCCGAGCGCCACGGCTGCCGCGCGGTGCTGCTCAACCCGGCCGTGCATCCATGGACCGACCTCGAGCGCTACCTGGGCGACCAGCCGCTGTGGCACGGCGGCGGCTCGGTGCGCGTGGAGCGCCATCATCTGGACGAACTGCTGGCCCTGCGCGTCGAGACGATCACGCGGCCCGAGCGCTATTTCCTGCTGGCCGCGACCGGTGACGAGGTGCTCGACCACCGCGAGATGCTGGCGGCGTTTCCCGGCGCGCGCACGCGCGTGATCGAGGGCAGCGACCACGGCATCAGCGAATTCGCCGACTATGTCGACGAAGTGCTGGCTTTCTGCGGCTATGGCCCCGGCGGCCCGGTGCCGCAGGACGGGCCGGGGATGCCGGCATGAGCGCGGCATGAAGGCGGCGCACCTGCGCCGCGGCGCCTGGCACGCCCATTTGCCCGAGGACCGCGCCATCGGCGCCAACCTGCGGCGCTGGGTGTGCGGCGAGGGCTCGCTGACCGCCCGGCTGGTGGCCGCCTCGGCGCGCTTTCGCGTGCGCCGCCTGGCGCAGCGCATGGAAGTGGCGCTGGCCGACGAATGGCAGGCGCTGGGGCTGCCGGCGCGCCGCCGCGCGCTGGCGCGCGAGGTGCTGCTGGTGTGCGACGGCACGCCGGCCATCTTCGCCCACACCGTGGTGGTGGCCGCGCACGCCCGGCGCGACTGGCCCTTCCTGCGCGGCCTGGGCGAGCGCCCGCTCGGCGGCGCGCTGTTCGTCGATCCGCGCGTGCGGCGCGAGCCGTTCGCGTTTGCCCGCCTGCCGGCGCACCACCCGCTGCGCCGGCGCCTGGCGCTGGCCGTGCCGGCCATGCGCGAACTGGCCCCCAACGTGACGCTGCCGGCACGCCGCTCGCTGTTCCGCCGCGGCGGCGGCGCCATGCTCGTGACCGAGGTCTTCCTGCCCGACCTGCGCGCGCGCCGCGCGCCGGAGCTCGCCGGCGGCCAGTGAAGCCACGGTCACGACATCGACACGAACACAGGTAAACCTACCAACACCAACCGCGCCCCCACCACCACCAACGCCACCAGGAACTAGGGACCGACATCATGAAATTGCAGGGACGGGTTGCCATCATTACCGGCGCGGCTGCCGGCATCGGCTTTGCCACCGCGCAGCGCTTCGCCGCCGAAGGCGCGATCGTGGTGCTGTGCGACGTGCAGGAAGAGCGCGTGCACGCCGCCGCGGCGCAGATCGCGCAGACCGGCGCCACCGCGCTGGCCTTCAAGGTCGACGTGACGCACCGCGACGAAGTCGACGCCGCCGTGGCCGCCACGCTGGCCGCGCACGGCCGCATCGACATCCTGATCAACAACGCCGGCATCACCAAGGACGCGCGCCTGGTCAAGATGAGCGAGGCCCAGTTCGACGCCGTGATCGACGTCAACCTCAAGGGCGTGTTCAACTGCGCGCAGGCGGTGGCCGAGATCATGGTCGAGCAGGGCCGCGGCGTGATTCTCAATGCATCCAGCGTGGTCGGCCTGTACGGCAACTTCGGCCAGACCAACTACGCCGCCACCAAGTTCGGCGTGATCGGCTTCACCAAGACCTGGGCGCGCGAGCTGGGCCCCAAGGGCGTGCGCGTCAACGCGGTGTGCCCGGGCTTCGTCGCCACCGACATCCTGCGCACGGTGCCGGAGAAGGTGCTCGACGGCATGAAGTCCGCGTGCTGGCTGCGCCGCCTGGCCGAGCCGGCCGAGATCGCCAGCATCTACGCCTTCCTCGCCAGCGACGACGCCAGCTACGTCAACGGCGTGGCGATCGAGGCCAGCGGCGGCATGTCGCTGTAGCACGGCGGGCCGCGCCCGGCTGGCGGCCGGCGCGGTGCGGTATCATCTCGGGTCCGGTCGCCGCCTCGCCTGAAGGCGGCTCCTTGCTTCATTTCTCTCACCGGGCCGTTCCGAGCGGCGTTGCCCGACGCCAGGCGCCGGCTTCGCCGGGCGGCTCCCGGCATTTCTGAAAGTACTGATCCATGCAGTTGCTGTTCGAAGAAGGCGGCGAGATTCGCGCCGGCACCGTGCTGACCCAGCAGGGCGAGGCCTACCAGGTGGAATTGCCCGCGGGCAAGCGCACCAAGGTCAAGTCGCGCGACGTGCTGCTGCAGTTTGCGCAGCCCTCGGCGATCGAGCTGGTGCGCCAGACCGCCGAGCTGGTCGGCGAGATCGACCTGGACTTCCTGTGGGAATGCGCGGCCGAGGAAGAGTTCGGCTTTGCCGACCTGGCCGCCGAATACTACGGCGCGGGCGCGGGCGTGGTGCAGCAGGCCGCGCTGGCGCAGGCGCTGCACGGCAACCCGGTCTATTTCCGCCGCAAGGGGCGGGGCCGCTACCAGCGCGCGCCGGAAGACCAGTTGAAGGCCGCGCTGGCCGCGCTCGAGCGCAAGAAGCAGCAGGCCCAGGTGCAGGCCGAGTACGAAGCCCAGCTCAAGGCGCTGGTGCTGCCCGATGCGTTCCGCGGCAAGGCGCTGCAACTGCTGTTCAAGCCCGACAAGAACAGCCTCGAATACAAGGCGATGGACGCCGCCTGCACCGCGCTGGGCATGTCGCCGATGCGGCTGATGGTGGCGGTGGGCGGCATCGCCAGCCCGCGCGCGCTGCACGAGGCCAAGTTCCTCTCCGAATGCTTCCCCAAGGGCACCGGCTTTCCCGAGGTGGCCGTGCCCGAGCCGGCCGGCGAGCTGCCGCGCGCGGCGGTGCAGGCGTTCTCGATCGACGACGTCACCACCACCGAGATCGACGACGCGCTGTCGGTCACGCCGCTGGACGGCGGCAAGATCCGCGTCGGCGTGCACATCGCCGCGCCGGGCCTGGGCATCCGCCGCGGCGAGCCGCTCGACGCGGTGGCGCGCCAGCGCCTGTCCACGGTCTATTTCCCCGGCGACAAGATCACCATGCTGCCCGACGCCGTGGTGGAGCGCTACACGCTGCAGGAAGGGCGCGAATGCCCGGCGCTGTCGCTCTACGTCGACTACGACCCGGCCCTGCAGATGATCCTTGGCAGCGAGACCCGCGCCGAGATGGTCATGATCGCCGCCAACCTGCGCCACAACCTGCTCGATGACGTAGTGACCGAGGCCGCGCTGGCCGCCGGCACCGGCGACTATCCGTTCCGCCCCGAGCTGACCCAGCTCTGGCATTTCGCCGGCTGGCTGCACGACGAGCGCCAGAAGGCGCGCCTGGCCAGCGGCCTGCGCCCGGAATCGCACAACCGCGCGGACTACAACTTCTACCTCGACGCGCTGCCGGACGGCGGCGAGCGCGTGCGCATCGAGCAGCGCCGGCGCGGCTCGCCGCTGGACAAGATCGTGGCCGAGCTGATGATCCTGGCCAACAGCACCTGGGGCAAGCTGCTGGCCGACCACGGCGTGCCGGGCATCTACCGCACGCAGAAGGCCTGGGGCATGCACCGCACCCGCATGCAGACCTACCCGGCGCCGCACGAGGGGCTGGGCGTGGCGCAATATGCGTGGAGCACCTCGCCGCTGCGCCGCTACGTCGACCTGGTCAACCAGTGGCAGATCCTGGCGGTGGCCCAGCACGGCGTCACCGCCAAGCTGGTGGCGCCGTTCAAGCCCAAGGACGCCGACCTGCTGGCCGCCGTGGCCGACTTCGAAGGCACCTACGCGGCCTACGCCGACCACCAGTCCACGATGGAGCGCTACTGGTGCCTGCGCTGGCTGGCCCAGGAAAAGCGCGAGCGCATGATGGCCTCGGTGCTCAAGGAAGGCGCGGTGCGCTTTGCCGAGATCCCGCTGGTCACGCGCGTGCCCGAGCTGGCCCAGGCCGCGCGCGGCACCCAGGTGCTGCTGGAGATCGGCGCCACCGACGAGATCTCGCTCGAGGTGTCGTGCCGCGTGCTGGAAGTGTTCGCTGGCGAGGGCGAGCTGCCCTCGGAAGAACTGGAAGGCGACGACGAGGCCGCCGAGGTGTCGGCCGAGGCCGCCGCCGAAGCCGCCGCCGAGGAGGCCGCGCAGGCGGCTGCCGAGGGCGGCGCGGACGGCGCTGCCGTGGAGGCACCGGCGCAGGACGGCGACGCCGCCGATGCCGCCGGCGCGCCGGGCGACGCCGGCGACGCTTCGTCGGGCGCACGCGACACCGGCGCCGGCGGCGGCGCCTGACGCCCTCGGAAAAAACGGGGCGCTCCCTTACAATCGCAGTCTGAACCGGGCCGGGTCCGACAGGCACGTGCCCGGTCCCGCCGCCGCCCCGATCCCTCTACGCCAGCAACCACGCCAGCCATCGTGAAAGCCGCCTTTTCTCCCCGCCAGTGGTGGAATGCCAGCAGCACGATGAGCAAGGCGCTGGCCGTGTCGGTGCTGGCCCACGCGCTGCTGCTCACGGTGCGCGTGGTCGCGCCCGAGGCCTTCGAGATCAAGCGCACCGATGCCGCGCTCGACGTGGTGCTGGTCAACTCCAAGTCCGCGCAGCGCCCGCAGAACCCGACCGTGCTGGCGCAGGCCAATCTCGACGGCGGCGGCGAGCAGGACCAGCAGCGCGCCACCACGCCGCTGCCGGCCCAGACCGCCACCAAGGACGGCGACCTGGTGCGCCAGATGCAGCGCCGCGTGGAGCAGCTCGAGCAGGAGCAGCAGCGGCTCATGACGCAGGCGCGCGAAGCCGCGCCGGCGGTCAGCAGCCAGCCGCTCAAGCCCGGCCAGCTGCGCACCGAGATGCCGCTGCGCGGCCAGGACGAGCGCACCTCGCTCGACGAGATGGCCAAGCTCGAAGCCGAGATCGGGCGCAGCCTGGAGCAGTACGCCAAGCGGCCCAAGCGCTTCCAGCTCACCGCCACCAGCGCGCAGGAAGTCGAGTACGCGCAGTACTACGACCGCCTGCGCCAGAAGATCGAGGCGCGCGGCACCGCCGATTTTCCCCAGCGCAACGGCAAGCCGCTGTACGGCCAGCTGATCCTGGTGATCAACGTCAACCGCCAGGGCCGGCTCGGCTATAACCGCGACGGCTACAACGTCGACGCCATCGACGTGGTCAAGAGCTCGGGCGACCCGGCGCTGGACCGCCAGGCGGTGGCGATCGTGCGCGCGGCCGCGCCGTTCGGCGGCTTCACGCCGCAGATGCAGGCGCGCCAGGATATTCTCGAAGTGATCTCCACCTTCAGGTTTTCGCGCAGCGGCCTGGAAACCCGCCTACAGGCCAGATGATGTCAACAGAAACCACGCAGACCCCCGCCACCGCCGACCGCTACGTGGTGGTCGGCAACCCGATCGCGCACAGCCGCTCGCCCGCCATCCACGCCGCCTTCGCGCGGCAGACCGGCGAGGCCGTTTCCTATGAGCGCCTGCTGGCGCCGCTGGACGGGTTTGCCGACACCGTGCGCGCGTTCTTCGCCGGCGGCGGCCACGGCCTGAACGTGACCGTGCCGTTCAAGCTCGAGGCCTACGACCTGGCCGACCGCCTCACGCCGCGCGCCGAGAGCGCCGGCGCGGTCAACACCATGTGGATCGAGGACGGCCTGATCCACGGCGACAACACCGACGGCATCGGCCTCGTGCGCGACATCGAGATCAACCTCGACACGCTGCTCGAAGGCCGCCGCATCCTGCTGCTCGGCGCCGGCGGCGCGGCCAGGGGCGCGATGCTGCCGCTGGTGATGTGCCGCCCCGACCGGATCGTGGTGGCCAACCGCACCGCCGAGCGCGCCAGCTTCATCCTCGAGGACGTGGCACAGCAGGCCGACGAATACGGCGTGGAACTGTGGGGCGGCGGCTTCGACGCGCTCGCCGCGCTGACCGGCGACGACGCCTGCGACGTGGTCATCAACGCCACCAGCAGCAGCCTGCAGGGCGAACTGCCGCCGCTGCCGGCCGAACTGCTGGGCAAGGACGTGCTGGCCTACGACATGATGTACGGCGCCGAGCCGACCGTGTTCCTGAAGTTCGCCGCGCAAAGCGGCGCGCGCACCAGCGACGGACTGGGCATGCTGGTCGAGCAGGCCGCCGAGGCCTTCTACAACTGGCGCGGCGTGCGGCCCGCCACCGCGCCGGTGCTGGCGCAACTGCGCGCCGAGCTGCAGGCGGAGCCGGCGGGCAAGCCAGCCCGCTGAGCGACCGGCCGGCCGCGCGCATCCGTCATGGCAGAACGCAGGCGCACCGCCCGCTCCGCCGCCGCCACGTCCGCGCGCGGCCCCGGCGCGCTGCGCTGGCTGGCCTACCTGATCGGCGTCGCGGTGGCCGGCGTGCTGGCCATGCAGGTGTATTTCTTCCTGCAGATCGCCGCGTGGCAATACGTGAACCCGTCTTCCACCGCGTTCATGCGCGCCGAGCGCTGGCGGTTGTGCGGCTTCAACGTCTGGAGTTGCCAGGTGGACCGGCGCTGGGTCGGCTACGACGACATCTCGCGCAACCTCAAGCGCGCGGTGATCGCCAGCGAGGACGCCGACTTCGTCAACCATCCCGGCTACGAGCTCGACGCCATGCTCGATGCCTGGGAGCGCAACAAGAAGCGCGGCCACATCGTGCGCGGCGGCTCCACCATCACCCAGCAGCTGGCCAAGAACCTGTTCCTCTCGCCCGAGCAGCACTACCTGCGCAAGGGGCAGGAGCTGGCCATCACGTGGATGCTGGAGTTCTGGCTCGACAAGCAGCGCATCTTCGAGATCTACCTGAACTCGGTGGAGTGGGGCGAGGGCGTGTTCGGTGCCGAGGCCGCCGCCCAGCACTACTTCAAGACCAGCGCGGCGAAGCTCAACGTGGGCCAGGCGGCGCGCCTGGCCGCGGCGCTGCCGGCGCCGAAGTGCTTCGACAAGAAGCCGTACTGCGCCAGCGTGCGCGTCAACTTCAAGGTCAAGGCCGGCATCATCGCGCGCCGCATGGGCGCGGCCACGCTGCCGGACTGAGCGGCGCCCCGGGTCCGCTCAGCTCAGCCAGCCCTTGCGGCGGAAGTAGATCAGCGGCACCGCCGCCGACACCGCCATCAGCGCGATCGCCCACGGATAGCCCGCGGCCCAGTCCAGCTCCGGCATCAGCTTGAAGTTCATGCCGTAGATGCTGGCGATCAGCGTGGGCGGCATCAGCGCCACCGACACCACCGAGAACAGCTTGATGATCTTGTTCTGGTTGATGTTGATGAAGCCGACCGTGGCGTCCATCAGGAAGTTGATCTTGTCGAACAGGAACGCGGTGTGGTTCTCGATCGAGTCGATGTCGCGCAGGATCTGGCGCGCCTCGTCCTGCTGCTCGGCCGACAGCAGCTGGCTGCGCATCAGGAACGAGACCGCGCGGCGCGTGTCCATGACGTTGCGGCGGATGCGGCCGTTCAGGTCTTCCTCGCGGGCGATGGTTTCCAGCACGTCGGCGGCGGCGGCGTCGGTCACGTTCTCGGCCAGCACGCGCTTGCTGGCCTCTTCCAGCCGCT
Source organism: Cupriavidus sp. WS (assembly GCF_000395345.1). Taxonomy (NCBI): domain Bacteria; kingdom Pseudomonadati; phylum Pseudomonadota; class Betaproteobacteria; order Burkholderiales; family Burkholderiaceae; genus Cupriavidus; species Cupriavidus sp. WS. The sequence goes on from NZ_AQPL01000255.1 coordinate 32,195, forward strand.
CGTAGACTTCCTCGATGGAGTCCGCCGAGTATTCCGCGTCGGTGGCGTACAGGTCCATCAGCACGTCCTTGGCGTTGCGCACCGAGCCGGGCCGCACGCGCGCGCGCAGGCGCACCAGGCGGAACACCGGCAGGTCTTCGTCGTGGATGGAGAACAGCACGTCGCGCGCGAGCACGAAGGCCACGCGCACGTTGCGCGAGATGTCTTCCTCGTCGAGCAGGAAGTCGGTGCGGATGTGGATGTTCTCGTCCTCGCCCTCGAAGTAGCGGGCCGAGGCTTCCAGGTCGCCCAGGTCCTCGAGCTCGGGCAGGGCTACGCCGTAGGCTTCCTTGATCCAGGCGAGTTCTTCGTCGTCGGGGCTGATGACGTCGATCCAGATCGGCTTGTGCTGCAGCAGTTCATTGCGGTCATCGACCTGCTCCTGTGCGAGCCGGCCTTTCTGCAGGACGAACAGGTTGATCATCCCAGGGCTTCCTTGTTGCGTTTGGCGAAGAAACGCGCAGGCGCGGCTTGCCGGGCATGGAAGCGAACCCGTCCCTGGCCGCGTGGCGCAAGGGCGGGAAGCCGCTGGCAAGCGTGATCGCGCTGCGCGCCGGCGAGAAAGCGCGCGCAAGGCGATGGCGTTTGCCGTTCATGGCTGGCAAGCCGGGGGAGGGAAGATCCGGAACGAAGCGGCGCGCACTGGCGGTGCGCCGGCAAGGGACACGGAAAAACGCTCACCCGCAGTATGGTTCTGCGGGCAAGTCCGACGAGGCGGTGGAAGCGGCCTGGGCCGGTTCCGGCGGTCGTCGTTACGCAGCCCGCAGTGACATGGCATTCGGTGTGGTCGCGGCTTTGCCGCGGCAACTCGAACACCCGATGCTACTGCCCACGTAGTTTCTCCGGGATTATGATGGCCGCGAGTGTAGCCCAACGCAGGGGGCTTGTTAAGTGAAATATGGGTGAATGGCGCCGCCGCCGCACCCTGCGCGCAACGGTGCCGCGCTCAGCGCGCGCGGGCCGCCAGCAGGCGCCGCCGCAGCAGCGGCACGAGCAGCACCGAGGCCAGCGCCGCGAACATCAGCACGATGGCCGCGTAGTCCTGCCAGTGCGGCTGCTCGCCCAGCATCCACATGCCCGAGAACACGCCCACCACCGGGATGAACATCACCGACAGGCTCGACACCACCGGCGGCAGGCTGCGCGCCAGCACGAACCACACCAGGTGGCAGTAGGCGAACACCACCACCGCGTTGTAGGCGATGGCGCCCCATTCCACCGCGTCGGGCAGGCGCCAGCCGCTCTCGAAGGCCAGCGTGCCGGCCAGCAGGAAGGGCAGCGTCACCACCAGCATCCAGAAGGTCAGCGCGCCGACCGGCATCTCGATGCGGCTGCGCTTCATCATCTGCGTGCCCAGGCCCCAGCCCGCCGCGGCGCCCAGCATCAGCAGCGTGCCGGCCGGGCTGCCGGTGAGCGCGGCGAGCTCGCCCGAGAGCAGCAGCACCGTGCCCGCCAGCGCGCAGCCGATGCCGGCCCAGGCCGCGGCGCCGATGCGCTCGCGGTACAGCACCAGGCCCCACACCACGGCCCAGATCGGCATGGTGTAGCCGAGGATGGCGGCGCGGCCCGAGGACAGCATCTTGACTGCGCAGATCGCCAGCAGGTGCCACACCACCATGTTGAACAGGGCGAGCTTGACGATCGTCGGCCACTGGCCGGGCGGCACCCGCAGCGGCTCGCCGCGCACGCGCAGGGCCAGGCCCAGCGCCAGCACGCCGCCGGCCATGCACAGCAGGCGGAATCCCATTGCCGGGAAGTGCGCCACGCCGAGTTTCATGATGGGCCAGTTGACGCCCCAGGCGATGGTGAGGACGACGAGCAGGACGAGGCTGCGGCGGTCAAGGGACATGGCGGGCGGGCGGCTGTGTGCGATGCCGCTCTTTGTATCGGGGAGGAACGGCAGAAGATAGCATGCAGCGGGTAAAATCGCTGGCAACCACCGTCGCCGCGCGTAGCGCGGGCCCGGCCCCGCCCGGGCCGCTCCGCCGCGGCCGACCCAGACCAGCGAGCATTCCATGAACTTCACCGAACAACTGGCCGAGGCCTGGCAGCGCAACGACTCGCTGCTGTGCGTCGGGCTCGACCCCGATCCCGCCAAGCTGCCGCTGTCCATGACGGGCGCCGGCGGCGCCATCTTCTCGTTCTGCCGCGAAATCGTCGACGCCACCGCCGACCTGGTGTGCGCCTTCAAGCCGCAGATCGCGTATTTCGCCGCGCAGCGCGCCGAGGACCAGCTCGAGCAACTGGTGGCCTATATTCACGACGCCCATCCCGGCATCCCCGTGATCCTGGACGCCAAGCGCGGCGACATCGGCTCGACCGCGCAGCAGTACGCCATCGAGGCCTTCGAGCGCTACCAGGCCGATGCCGTCACCGTGAACCCGTACATGGGCCTGGACTCGCTCGAGCCCTACCTGGCCTATCCCGACCGCGGCGTGATCGTGCTGTGCCGCACCTCCAACCCGGGCGGCTCGGACGTGCAGTTCCTGAACGTGGACGGCAAGCCGGTCTACCAGGTGGTGGCCGAGGCCGCCGCCACGCGCTGGAACACCAGCGGGCAGATGGCGCTGGTGGTGGGCGCGACCTTCCCGGCCGAGATCGCCAGGGTGCGCGAGATCGTCGGCGAGATGCCGCTGCTGATCCCGGGCATCGGCGCCCAGGGCGGCGACATCGAGGCCACCGTGCGCGCCGGGCGCACGGCCGGCGGCACCGGCATGATGATCAACTCGTCGCGCGCCATCCTCTACGCCAGCCGCGAGAAGGACTTCGCCGCGGCCGCGCGCAACGTCGCGCTGCAGACGCGCGAGGCCATCAACCGCTTCCGCGCGGGCTGACGGCGGCGCGCCGGCCCGGTTCGGCGCAGCGGGATCCGCGGATTCCGCGAGAGGCTTCAGGACTCGTTGCGGACCAGCTCGAGCAGGCCGCGGATGGCGTGCTCGGCCGCCTGGCGGCGGATCTGCTGGCGGTCGCCGCGAAAACGCTGGGTTTCCACGCGCGTGGTGATGCGGTTGCTCCAGCCGAAGCAGACCATGCCGACCGGCTTGTCGGGCGTGCCGCCGGTGGGGCCGGCCACGCCGGTGATCGACAGCGCGACCTGGGCGCGGCTGTTGAGCAGCGCGCCCTCGGCCATCGCGTGGGCCACTTCCTCGCTGACCGCGCCGTGGTCGCGGATCAGCTTGGCCGGCACGCCCAGCATGGTGGTCTTGGCTTCGTTCGAGTAGGTGACGAAGCCGCGCTCGAACCAGCCCGACGACCCCGACACATCAGTGATCGCCGCGGCCACCAGGCCGCCGGTGCAGGATTCCGCCGTGGCGAGCAGCAGCGATTTCTCGTTCAGGGAGATGCCGGCCTGGATGGCGAGTTGATCGAGCAAGCGGCTGACGGACATGATGGCGGATTCGGTGAGGAGGGTGGCAGGGAGAGCGGCAGGGCCGGCCTACAGCGAGCGCCAGAGCGCGAACACCAGCAGCGTGTAGAAGGCGGCCATCACGTCGTCGAACATCACGCCGAAGCCGCCGCGCAGGCCGGGACCCTTGAGCGTGCGGTCGAGGTGCCCGATCGGCGCCGGCTTGACGATGTCGAACAGGCGGAACCACAGGAAGGCGGCGAGCTGGCCCCAGAAGCCGGTCGGCATGACGAACAGCAGCACCAGCCAGAACGCCACGATCTCATCCCACACCATGCTGCCGTGGTCGTGCACGCCCATGTCGCGCGCGGTGCGCGCGCACGCCCACAGCCCGAGCAGGAAGCCGCCGGCGATGATCCACAGCCAGGCCTCCGGCCGCACCCACATCGAGATCACCAGGTAGGACAGCCAGGCGTAGAGCGTGCCGACCGTGCCGGGGCCGGCCGGCGACAGGCCCGAGCCGAAGCCCAGCGCGATCAGGTGGGCCGGATGCGACAGCATGAAGCGCGCGGTGGGGCGCAGCACCTTGGCGGCCTGGCCGGCTTCCAGGGTCAGGGCGGGATCGTGCGCGGCGGGCCCGGGCGGGTAGGCGGACATCAAGGATTGGCTCGTCTGGTTTGGATGGGATTGTCCCGGGCGGCTGCGCCCGGGCGGGATCTGGCGCCCCGCACGGCAGCATCATGACACGGCCGGGCGCCGCTTGTCAGGGGGAGGCGAAGTGGTCGAAGCTGCTGCCGCCGTAGGTGCACGGGTTGCCCTCGCGGTCGACCAGGCGCAGGCCCGGCTCGGGGGTGATGTTGCCGACGCGCGTGAGCGGCAGTCCCAGGCGCGCGCCGATGGCGGCGATTTCCTCGCGGGCGCCGGCCGGCGCGGTGAAGCACAGCTCGTAGTCGTCGCCGCCGGCCAGCGTGCATTCGCGCTGGCGCGCCTCGGGCTGCTCGGCCAGCACGGCCGAGCGCGGCAGCGCGTCGACATCGAGCAGGGCGCCGGCCTGGGAGCGCTCGAGGATGTGGCCGAGGTCGCCGAGCAGGCCGTCGGAGATATCGAGTGCCGCATGCGCCACGCCGCGCAGCGCCATGCCCAGCGCGACGCGCGGCACCGGCGTGTCCATGCGCGGGCGCACCTGCGTGAAGTCCGGCTCGGGCAGCAGCCATTCGCCGCGGCAGTCGCCCAGCGCCAGGCGCGCGTCGCCGAGCGTGCCGGAAATCCAGATGTCGTCGCCGGGGCGTGCGGC
>NZ_AQPL01000256.1:0-937 GCF_000395345.1 Cupriavidus sp. WS
CCGAGCGTGCCGGAAATCCAGATGTCGTCGCCGGGGCGTGCGGCATCGCGCCGCAGGGCCATGCCGGCGGGCACGTCGCCGAGCACCGTCAGGCTCAGCGTGAGCGGGCCGCGCGTGGTGTCGCCGCCGATCAGCTCGCAGCCGTGGGCATCGGCCAGCGCCAGCATGCCGGCGGCCAGCTCGCCGAGCCAGTCCGGGTCCGCCTCGGGCAGCGCCAGCGCCAGCGTGAACGCGCGCGGCTCGGCGCCCATCGCGGCCAGGTCCGACAGGTTCACGGCCAGCGCCTTGTGGCCCAGCGCGCGCGGCGCCACGTCGGGGAAGAAATGGCGGCCGCTGACCAGCATGTCGGTGCTGATGGCGAGGTGGTGGCCGGGGCGGCCTTCGATCAGCGCGCAGTCGTCGCCCACGCCGAGCACCGCCTTGCGCGCGGGGCGGGTGAAGAAGCGGCGGATCAGGTCGAATTCGGAGAGCGGGGCGCCGGGCGCACCGGCGGCGCGGGAAGAAGATGGCATGGGACGGGTGGCGGCGGGATTCCGCCCGGGGCGGCGCCCGGCGCCGCGGGTTACGCCCCGCTGGTCAGCGCTGGCGGCATGCGGCATATTGTACCGAAACGCAAAGCTGCCCCGCGCAAAACGCTTATTGTGAAATAATATTTCACAATATAAAATGTCAGGTTCAGAAGGAAGAGACCGCGGGTATGTGGAACCGGCCCGCCTTTTCGTTTCCCATAACGTCTACAACGGTTCCACCGACCGGAAGATGCGCCGATGACCAGTCCCCAGCAGCCCACGCCCCAAGACGAACTGAAGCAGCAGCAGCGTGAGGCGCTGCGCAAAGCCGCCCTGGAATATCACGAGTTTCCGACTCCCGGGAAGATCTCGGTCACGCCGACCAAGCCGCTGTCGAACCAGCGCGACCTGGCGCTGGCCTACTCCCC